>NZ_CP195108.1:0-176774 GCF_051175385.1 Tundrisphaera lichenicola
ATGTCCGTGATTGCCGCCGTAAACCTCAAGGGAGGGGTCGGGAAGACCTCGACCGTCCTGCACCTTTCGGGGGCGTTGGCACAGATGGGCCGGCGGGTCCTGACGGTCGATGCTGATCCCCAATCGAGCCTGACCGCCGGCTTCCTCGGGATTGACGAGGCGCGGGCACTTGACCCGGCCGCGACGATCGCCGCCGTCCTGGCTGGCGATGACCCCTACCCCGAGGCCGTGATCCGGCCGACCCAATTCGACGGGATCTCGCTCCTGGCTGGCTCCAGGCATGCCGTCGGGTTCAACGTCCCGAACCCCCACCTGGCGCCCTACGAGGACCAGGTCCGGCTCCGCGAATTCCTGGGCTATGTCCGGGCCAATTTTGACGTCGTGATCATCGACTGCCCCCCGAACTTGCACGCCTGTAGCTGGGCCGCCATGGCCGCCGCCGACGCCTTGCTAGTCCCGGTCCAGCCCGAGAACTTCGGGAGCCAGGGGACCGTTGATGTCCTGGAATCGGCGGCTGCGGTCCGGGCCACGATCAACCCGGACCTCGGCCCGGCCTGGTTCGTGGTCTCGATGCTGGCGGCCCGGCGGGCCATACACCAGGCGTTCGTCGAGGGGCTCCGGGCCGGCCACGGGAACGCGGTGTTCCGGTCGGCGATCCCCGAGGCGGTCGACTTCGTCGAGGCAGTCGTGGCCCTCAAGCCGCTCTGCTATCACAAGCCGAAGGGGGCCTCCGCGAAGGCCGTACGGGCCGTGGCCGAGGAATTGCTGGGCCGGCTCGCGTCGGCCGACTCGATCGGGGAGGCCGCCTGAGATGGGCAAGCTCGACGACCTCAAGAAATCCGGCCAGATCGGGGCCAGCTTCGGGGCCGGTGTGGCTCCCGGATCGACGCCCGCCGGGATGGATCTTGGCCGGGCCATGGGCGTCCCCGCCCGGCTCCAGGGCATCGCAAAGGACAAGGACGCCGCGCTGATCCCAGTCGATCGGATCGTCCGCGATGAGGCCCAGCCCCGTGAGGAATTCGACGAGGATGCGCTGGGTCGGCTGGCCGAATCGCTCCGGACTCGGGGCCAGCTCCAGCCGATCCGGGTCCGCTGGGACGAGGGCAGAGGGGCCTACGTCGTGATCATGGGCGAGAGGCGGTGGCGAGCCGCGAGCATGGCCGGCCTGGCGACCCTGCGTTGCGTGGTCCAGGAGATCCCGGAAACTCCCGAAGAACTTTTGGCCCTCCAGCTCGTTGAGAACGCCCTCCGCGAGGATCTGAAGCCGATCGAGCAAGCCAAGGCCTACCGCCGGCTCATGGATGCCCACGGGTGGAGCGGAAGCCAGGTGGCGCGGGAACTGTCGGTCGATCAGTCGGTCGTCTCGCGGGCCCTCTCGCTTTTGGAGTTGCCCGAGGCCGTCCAGGCCCAGGTGGACGCTGGGACGCTGGCGGTACGGTCGGCCGCCGAGATCGCCCGAATCGATGACCCCGAGACACAACGGAAGCTCGCCCAAGCCGCCGTCTCCGAGGGCCTCAAGCGAGATGAAGTCGCCGAGCTGGTCCAGGCCGTCAAGGCCCGCAGGCCCGCTCCTATGGCCCGGCCAAGCCCGGTCGCTTTCAACCTTGGGGATGCCTCGGTCCGAATCTCCTGGAAGAAAGCCGGCAACTCGGCGGTCCAGGTGCTTCGTCGGGCATTGAAGGAAGCCCAGGAACGGGAACGACAAGGGCATGGGGAGGTTGACGCGGCGTGACAGTTTTTCCGTTCCGAGGCGTGACCCCAGCGAGGATCTCGACCACCAAGGCGACCGTAGCGAACCGTAGGGCCACGGGCAAGGGCAGGAGGGTGGCCAGGTCGAAAAGTAAAGCCAAAGTTGTCACGTCTAGGACTCTGAAGGCCAGTGATGGATACCGGATCACTATCGAGCGAAAGAAGGGGATTGAGCCGGCCGCTCTGCTTGCGGCTATCCGGTTCGCGGCGGTACTGGTCGAGGGGTAACAGACCGGAGGAGATTCAGCGGCGACCTGAGCGGATAAACTCAAACATGGAGGTGTAATTCATTCTTGATGCGTCATAGCCGAAAGGAGGGCCGACCCATGATAGGCGACGTTGAAGGAAAGAAACCTCTCCTCATGAATCAGAAGCATATCTCGATCGAGTACAACATCCCGACCCGCGACATACTCCAGTGGATTCGCGTGCCTTCAAGCTTCCCGAGGCCCGTCCAGGTCCTCGGGAGCAAGCGGTGGTTCCGCCGGTCCGATATCGCGAAATATTTCAAGACCGGAGGAGGATAATCCATGGCGAAATGGAACCTGGAGCGGACGGAGTGAGGTTGTGGATCGAGGGGCAGAGGGGTGATTTCGTGCGATTATCCCACAAATAAAATCAACCCGAGTTGGGCGGCGAATAACTCCTTCGACCGCCCATGCATCCTTGGCATGCACCGGGTTATCGCGAGGCTATCGGGCTTCGCCCCTCCAGGCGGGCCAGGCCCCGCTTCCATCGGGCCTTGGCCAAAAGCAGGCGGGCCAACTCTCTCTCCCGCCTCGATCTCTCCGGCGACTCGGCCGGATCGGGCCGGAGCCACTTGGTGCCCTCGGGCATCATGGTCGAGACGTGAGGATGCGCCACCGATAGTCGGGTCGTCATCGAATCCCTCCGTGGTGCGAGCGTCGCACCTCCCAGGATGGCTCAGCATCGAGCCCTCTTTATTCACCATAGTCCACGAAGCGATCCCGAAGCGTCCGAAATTCCGGAACGAAACATCTCACCGGTGGGGGTATGGCAGGGGGGGATTGAATTCCTTCGGGGGATAATCCCCCTTTTCGAATCGAGCCGAGTGGGACCTGAGGCTACCTTCTTCGGATGTGCCCGAAATTGGTCCGGATCACTTTACCGAGGTCAGTAGACTGACCCGAACCAATTTGTTGACCTCAACAACATGGTAGGGATCACCTCGTTAGCGTCAACCAAGTGATCCTAAAGGCGATCCTCAATCACCTTTGAATTCTAATCCGGGATGAATCCGGAATTGACCCGCCCCATCCAGGAGGCGGGTTCCTTATTTTCACACAAATAGTTTACATATTCTCTGGGTGCATTATAATGCACCAAGCGGCCAACGACGATGACGCGAGGTGACGAGATGGCCCGGCTGACTTTCGAGTGGGACGCGGCGGACGACGAGGCCGGGAACGTCGCCCACATCACCCGACACGGAGTCACCACCTCGGAAGCCGAGTATGTCGTCCGAAACCCCAATAATGACATGGTCCGTTCGGAGTCGTCCACCTATCCCATCACATTCGGTCGGACGAAGACGGGGAAGCATCTCGCGGTGGTATGGTCGGCGGTCGGGACAAATCCGATGGTCATCCGCGTAATCACGGCTTATCCGGTGAACCCACCGAAGGGGAGGCGATGAGCAAGCAAGAGACGAGGGGGCCGGAAACGGTCGCGGGGCAGGCCCACACGTTCGAGCCTCCCTTCGGGGAGGTGGGGCAGGGGGTCGAGGAACTCCAAGCCGCCGGCAAGGTCGGAGAGGCCGTCTCTCAGGGGATGTACCTGGCGTTACTCTCCCTCATGGGCGGACTCCGCGCCCGCCGCGAGTCGATGGGGTTGAGCCTGTCGGACGTGGCCGAGCGGACGGGGATGACCCGCCAGTCGGTGAGCAAGCTGGAGAACGGCCTGAATACGAATCCCACGATGCAAAGCATCTGGCGGTACGCAGGGGCGTTGGGGGCCGAGGTGAATTTCGCGATCGGGGAGGCGGAAGCCTGGGACGAGTAAGGTATGCCGATGATGCGAAAACTCCCCGCCCGCAATTGATATTTGGCGAGATCGCCGTCTCGCGACTGCATGATTAATCAATCAAACATGATTGATTGCGTATAACCGTCGGCAGTGGGACGATTTCCCCCGGCCGCCTGGTCGATCCGCCGTGGATCATCCCGGCGTCATGGCCGAGGTCGGGGATCGCGATGAACCAGATTAGATCAGCATTGTCATTGGCCGTCCTTTGGTTCGTCTTGCCATCGACCGATCTCGACGCGGCGATCATCGACCTGTCCGTGGATGCCCCCGGTCAGTCGCTCACGACCCTCATCGGGCCGCTCGACGCCCCTCGTCCCTGGATTCCGGGAGCGCCCGACTCGCCCGCCAATGATCATCGTGGTTATGTGGGCGGGACGCTCAATACTCTCGACGCATTCACGTTGTCGATCACGGTCGATACCGCCGGGGTCTACCGGATCTTCTCCGGATCGAAGACTGATCGATTTGTCGAGTCCTCCATCGGACCCATCGATAATATCTTCTGGCCGCTGGTCAACGGGGCCGGTCGGCTGGACAATGCCACGGGATCGGCATGGGGCTCATTTAATCTGGAGATCGTCTCGGCCCCATCGGGGGGCGCTTCCCTCGAAGGTGTGATGATCGGGATCGATCCCGGGCCTGGAACCGGCAAGGGATTCAACTTTGCTCGCTTTCCATCAGATCGACAATCGATCGAGGTCTATTCCGATGTGGATCGTCCCTACATCGACGACGGCCAGTCGTTCCAGTTCTCTTTCGACGTGCGGTTGGAGGCCGGCACGACGTTGATTCGAGAGTATGCGACCCCGACGTCTGCGGTACCCGAACCGAGCAGTGTGATGATGGTGGGGATGGCGGGATTAATCGCGGGCGGGATGCGGTGGGGCAGGGGCTCATGTCGGCGAGTGAACCCCGGGGATAGCCAACTAGCGGGATCGGGGGTCTGAGCGGTGGCCGACCCTCACGGCATGGGGAGAGGTTTCTCTCTCTTGTCGTTCGGTAGCGACGCCGGATCGCCGGCAGTTTGTCGCCCTCTCTCTCGCCATACAGGCCGTTCTGGGCCAGTCTCACCCGATCCAGTCCCCGGCTGGGCAACGAATCCCACGACGGCCGTACCTGGCTGGTTCGGATCGACGAATAGGGTCGATGGCGGGGCGGGAAATTTGAGCGTGCCTGCGCCGAATTCCTCGCTGCCGGTGCCGCCGTGGTGCTATTCCACGACCGGGCAGGCGACGGGTCAGGTGCCGCCCGCAAGGCGAAAGCCGCCAGCAAGGCCAAGACGACCGGGCAGGCGACGGGTCAGGTGCCGCCCGCAAGGCGAAAGCCGCCAGCAAGGCCAAGCATACCTGAGGTCACTTCACGAAACGGACTATAAAGCACGTGAATATCAACGGCTGGTCCGAGAACCAACTCGCCAGGGAACTGGGCGTCTCGCAACCCTCGGTCGTGGCCGCCCTGAAACTCCTGGCCTTGCCGACGCCCGTCCAGGACCCGGTTGAAGCCGGCGACTTACCCGCCTCCTCGGCCTCGGCAATCGCATCGCTCGATGACCCCGACGAACAGGCCGAGGTCGCCGCGCGTGTCGTGGCCGAGGGCCTGTCCCGGGCCGAGACCGTCGAGGCGGTCCGCCAAGCGGCGAGCAAGCCCAGGGCAGGGGGGGGCTCGAAGGGTAGAACTGCCATCCGGGAGAGGCCGAGGCGTCCCACGGTCCGGACGATCAAGACGTTGTCGTGCCGGCTCACCCTGGAGTTCAAACGGGCCGTCGAGCCGGCCGAGGTCCGAGCCGCGCTGGCGGAGGCACTGGCCAAGGTCGCCGCTGAATTCGAGATCGACCAGGACGCCGCCTGACCTCGCCCCACGGAATGCACCGGGAGGGCAGCTCGACCGAATTGTTGAGCTGCCAGACCCGGATCAGCAGGTAGACGTATCGGCCGCACGACCCGCTAACTAATCGAAAAACAATCACAACTGTGATTATTTAATGAGGAGTGACCCCGAGTTATTGGGTAGCGATAAACAAGGGCTTCAGGGTATCGCCCAGATTCCTTGAAAGCCAGGGCCTCTGTCGCTTCTCGTTTGGCGGAAAACCCCGGCTTTCATCACTGTCGGCTTGAGTTCTGCGAACATACGAGCGGGGCGTGTAATGACGAGTGGCACCGAAGCCACCGTGTCGCCGCCGAGCACCCGGCGACTGGTCGACCATCCGTCACGAGCCAAAGCCCGAAAGCGCGAATCGATTCGAAGAGAATGCAGCAAGCATTCGTTCCACATCCGGCAACTTACTGATATTGTCTGGGACTAGACGCCCGATCAACGGCACCTGGTCGCAGGAACTCTCCCATGCGAAGGTCCATGCCAGTCGCTTTCTTCCTGCTGGCCTGCGTCTCGACCAATTTGCTGTCCAGACCTCAAGCACCCGGCGAATCGAATCCGCCTCCGGGCTCGCGTGGGAATGCCGACAACATCCCCTTCATCGGGCGCAGCGACCCGAAAGGAAACCCCGTCCGGCTCGCGAGAGCGACCGGGCATGTCTCGAATTACACCGAGGAGAAGATCCCGCCCTACACGTTGCCCGACCCTCTGGTGATGGCCAATGGCCAGCGCGTCACCAGCCCTGCGAAGTGGTTCAAGGAACGCCGCCCGGCGATCCTCAAGTTCGACCGGGACCAGATCTACGGCCACGTTCCACCGAACGCTCCCAAAGTCTCCTGGGAGGTGAGCCAGGCCGATCCGGGCGACCGCGAAGGCGCGGCGATTGCCATGCGAGCGATCGGTAAGATGGGCGACAAGCCCGACGGCCCGAAAAGGAACCTGACAATCCACCTGCCGGCCAGGGCGAGCGGTCCGGTCCCGCTCGTCCTGAGAATCACCTTCGGCATGGGGCCTCGCGGCCAGGTCCCCGCCAAGGGCGCGCAAGCGACGGAGATGGCTGTACCGAAAGGCCATCCGTCTGGCGGATTCGATGCCCTGGGGGAATGCCTCGCCCACGGCTGGGGGTACGCTTCGCTGAACTACTCCGAGATTCAACCCGACCGTGCCGACCGATGGACCGATGGGGTGATCGGCCTCACGCTCGAGGAAGGCCAGACGCGACCCGCACCCGACGAGTGGGGCACCATCAGTGCGTGGGCCTGGGGGATCAGTCGGGTGATCGACTACTTCGAGACCGACACGGCCGTCGACGCCAGGCGGATCGCCATCACTGGCGCCTCGCGCCTGGGCAAGACCGTCCTCTGGGCCGCCGCTCAGGATGAGCGAGTGGCCGCCGTGTTCTCGGTCGTCTCCGGCGAGATGGGGGCGGCCCTGATCCGTCGCGACTGGGGCGAGACCCTCGACGACATGGCCCAGAACTTCCCCTGGCAGTTTGCCGGGAACCTTCCGAGGTGGGCCGGCAAATGGAACGATCTCCCGGTCGACCAGCACATGCTGATCGCCCTTTGTGCACCACGACCCGTCTACGTCAACGGTGGCCTGACCGACCAGTGGAGCGACCCCAAAGGCGAATTCCTCGCCATGGTCGACGCGGGGCCGGTGTACCGCCTGCTCGGGCGAAAAGACCTGGGAGTCACCGATTTACCTCCGCTCGATACGCCGATGATGACTGGCGATCTGGCCTTCCATTATCACAGCGGCGGCCACATGGCGGTCCCGGCCGACTGGAAGGCCTTCCTCGAGTTCGCCGCTCGAAGTTCCCGAGAGTCGACCGCAAAATAGTTGGTGGCGGGCTGCGAGGTCGTCCTGGAGCAAACGCGATGAAGTCGCTCACCCCAACAACCGGAGCCGTCTGGACGCCGGCCCCGGAATCCATCGCCGGCACGAATATTGGCTGGCTGATGCGCCATGCCGGGGTGAGTTCCTACGAGGCCTTGCATGCGTGGTCGGTTCAACATCGGGAGAGTTACTGGGCGGCGGTCATCGAACGACTTGGCATTCGTTGTCGCGTCCCGTATGACAGGGTCGTGGATCTTTCCGGGGGGATGGAATCACCCCGCTGGCTTCCTGGCGCGAGCCTGAACATCGTCGAGAGCTGCTTCACCGCACCGGTCGATTCCCCCGCGATCATCGCCCAGGCCGCGGGCGGCGAACTGGCGGTGGTTACCGTGGGCGAGCTGAAATCCCTGTCGGATCGGGTGGTGTTGGGACTGACACGACATGGATTCCGACCGGGAGATGCACTGGCAGTCGTCATGCCCATGACCGTGGAATGCGTGGCCATCTATCTGGGCATCCTCCAGGCCGGCTGTGTGGCCGTCAGCATCGCGGACAGCTTTCGACCGAGAGAAATCGCCACTCGCCTGCGGCTGGCGGACGCGGTGGGGGTCTTCACCCAGGACGTCCTCCGGCGCGGCGGCAAGACTCATCCTCTCTACGCCGGTGTGAAGGAGGCCGAGGCACCTCCGGCGATCGTGATCCCGCAGGAGACCACCCCGGCTTTACGCGATCGCGACTGCGAATGGGGTGATTTCCTGGCGGAAGAAGGATCGTCGCCCGTGGTCTTGCGAGACCCCTCCGATCCGCTGAACATCCTGTTTTCGTCCGGGACCACCGGGGAGCCGAAGGTGATCCCCTGGACGCAGACCACGCCGATCAAGTGCGCCGCCGACGCGCATTTTCACCAGGACGTGCGGCCCGGCGACGTCGTGGTCTGGCCGACGAACATCGGCTGGATGATGGGGCCGTGGCTCATCTTCGCCAGCCTCATCAACCGGGCCACGATGGGGTTGTATGACGGCGCGCCGACCGGTCGCGAGTTCTGCCGATTCGTGCAGGATAGTCGGGCGACCATGCTGGGCGTCGTCCCGAGCCTCGTGAAAGCCTGGCGCGCCGAGAGGGCGACGGAGGGGCTGGATTGGAGCGAGATCCGGGCGTTCAGCTCGACGGGGGAGTGTTCCGACGCCCGGGACATGCGTTGGCTGATGGAACAGGGAGGAGGCAAGCCCGTCATCGAATACTGCGGCGGCACCGAGATCGGCGGCGGTTACATCGCCGGGACGCTCGCGATGCCATGCGTGGCCGGTGCGTTCAACACGCCCGCGCTGGGGCTGGACTTCGTGATCCTCGACGAGGCGGGCGATCCGGCGGAGACTGGCGAGCTGTTCCTCGTGCCGCCGTCGATCGGAATGTCCACGAGGCTGCTCAACAAGGACCATCACGAGGCCTATTTCGCTGGAGTGCCCAGAGGCCCGCGCGGCGAAGTCCTGCGCCGCCACGGTGACCAGATGGAGGCACTCCCCGGCGGCGGCTGGCATGCATTGGGACGGTCCGATGACACGATGAATCTCGGCGGGATCAAGGTCAGCTCCGCCGAGATCGAACGAGCCCTCCAATCGGTCGAAGGCGTGACCGAGACCGCCGCTGTCGCCGTCTCACCCGGCGGCGGGCCGAGTCTCCTGGTAATCTACGCCGTCTGCGCCAACGGATCTCCGACGAACAAAAACTCCCTGATGGCCGCCATGCAGTCGGCGATCCGTCGAGAGTTGAATCCGTTGTTCAGAATCCACGATGTGGTTCTCGTCGAGTCTCTGCCTCGCACGGCGTCAAACAAGGTGATGCGACGTATCCTCCGCGATCAGTATCTCCCTCCATCGCCCGTCCTCCCATGAAACACACCATCCTCATCACCGGCGCGGGCAGTGGCCTGGGTCGAGGCCTGGCTCTTTGCCTGGCGAGCGAAGGGCACACGATCCTGGCAACCGACCTCGATCTCGCCCGAGCCAGGGAAACGGCCGCGGAAATCGACGCGGCGGGCGGATCGGCCGAGCCTCTTGGCCTGGATGTGACCTCCGAGGAAGAGATCCAGCGACTGCTCGATGGGCGATGGCCAGTCGATGTCCTGATCAACAACGCGGGCTTACAGCACGTCGCGCCGATCGAGGAATTTCCCGTGGCACAATGGGACCGTCTGACCGACGTCATGCTGAAGGGGACGTTCCTCCTGACTCGCGCCATCCTGCCCGAGATGCGCGCACGAGGGTTTGGCCGCATCATCCACATCGGCTCGATTCATTCCCTCGTCGCCTCGCCTTACAAGTCCGCCTACACCGCCGCCAAGCACGCTCTGCTCGGATTCTCCAAGGTCCTGGCCCTGGAGACGGCGAGTGCCGACATCACCAGCAACGTCATCTGTCCCGCCTACATCCGCACGCCCTTGGTGGACGCCCAGATCGACGATCAGGCCCACGCTCGGGGTATCTCGGAAGGGGAGGTGATCGAGCGCGTGATGCTCGCACCGATGCCGAAAAAGGCGTTCATTACCTGCGAAGAAGTCGCCGGGGCCGTTGGCTATCTGATCGGCCCGCTGGCGAGGAATGTCACCGGACAGGCCATCACGATCGACGGGGGATGGACGGCACAATGAGCCTGGTGATCATCCTGGGGGCGCTGGGTTTCCTCATGTTCGCGGCCTACAGGGGGGCGAGCGTCATCCTCTTCGCGCCGGTCGCCGCCCTGGGCGCGGTAGTGCTGACCGATCCGTCGATGGTGGCTCCCATGTTCACCGGCCTGTTCATGGAAAAGATGGCCGGCTTTCTCAAGCTCTATCTTCCGGTCTTCCTCCTCGGGGCCGTCTTCGGCAAGGCGATGGAACTCTCCGGGTTCGCCAGGTCCATCGCTTCCTCGGTCATCTCTCTGCTCGGTCGCGATCGCTCCGTGCTTTCCGTCGTCGTGGTGGGGGCGCTTCTGACCTATGGCGGCGTGTCGTTGTTCGTGGCGGTCTTCGCGGTCTATCCCTTTGCCGCAGAGCTGTTCCGTCAGAGCGATATCCCCAAGCGATTGATCCCCGCCACCATTGCGCTGGGCGCGTTCACCTTCACGATGGATTCCCTGCCGGGGACTCCACAGATCCAGAACGTCATTCCCGTCCCGTTTTTCCGCACCAACATCTACGCCGCGCCATGGCTCGGTGCCTTCGGCGGCCTGTTCATCCTGCTGACGGGGCTGGTCTATCTGGATTACCGCCGACGCCGGGCCGTGGCGAACGGCGAAGGCTACGGTGACAGCCTGCTCAATGAACCCGAACCGTTCGACCACGATCAGCTTCCCGCTCCCCTTGTGGCGATGACGCCCTTGATCCTCGTCGGTATTGCAAACAAGGCGCTGACCAGCCTCTTGCCCCAGTTGTACGACGATTTCCACTCGTTCATCCCCGCGGTCGTGGGACCGTCCCAGCCGATCAAGCAGGAAGTCTCGAAGGTCGCCGCGATCTGGTCCATCGAGGGGGCGCTGCTGATCGGAATCCTGTCTGTCCTCGTCCTGGCGTGGTGTCGACTGCGAGGCAGATTGTCCGAAGGGACCAAACACGCCATCTCGGGTGCCCTGCTGGCGTCCACGAACACGGCTTCGGAATACGGGTTCGGTGCGATCATCGCGGCACTGCCCGGCTTTCTCGTGGTTTCGAACGCGCTGAAGGCCATCCCCGATCCGTTGGTGAACGAGGCAGTGACGGTGACCACGCTGGCCGGAATCACGGGTTCGGCCTCCGGCGGCCTGAGCATCGCGCTGGCGGCCATGTCCGACACGTTCGTCCGGAATGCCGAGGCTGCTGGCGTGCCGATGGAGGTGATGCACCGGGTGGCCTCGATGGCGAGCGGCGGCATGGACACCCTGCCTCACAACGGCGCGGTCATCACCTTGCTGGCGGTCACGGGCCTGACCCATCGGCAGGCCTACGGCGATATCTTCGCGATGACGCTGATCAAGACGCTGGCGGTGTTCGTCGTCATCGCGCTTTATCGGCTGGCCGGCCTGGTTTGACTCCCTGCCAACGACCTCCGCCATCTCCCTTCGGTGCGTCTCCCGGCACGTGTGATCGGCGGCCCCTCACCGGCCGGACGATCCGGCAAGCGCGGCGAGCCCGCTCTTCGCGGGCCGCGATGGAATTCCTCGGTCGCCCGGACGGGAGCATGCAAACACGTCCTGTCGCACTCGCCGTCGTGTGATACGGTTCGGCGTTGTTGCACAAAGGGGTTGGCCTGTCCCGTAAAGCCGACCCCAAGCCGATCTACCGCATCCGTAACTGGAAGCAGTACAACGAGGCCCTGGTCCGACGAGGATCGCTCACTCTCTGGGTCGATCGGGCGACCCTGGAAGCATGGCGATATCAAGGGCCGCCACAGCGGGGTGCCCAGTTCCGCTACGGCGACACGGCCATCGAGTGCGTCCTGACGCTCCGGTCGGCCTGCCACCTCCCCCTCCGGGCGACCGAGGGCTTCGCCAGGTCGATCTTCGGGTTGATGGGCCTGGGCCTCGACGTGCCCGACTATTCGACCCCCTGCCGCCGGGCGAAGTCGCTCCAGATCACGCTGCCGAAGAAGGCCGTCGGTCCGCTCCACCTGGTCATCGACAGCACCGGCCTGAAGGTCTATGGAGAGGGGGAGTGGGAGGTCCGCCAGCACGGCGACTCGAAGCGGCGGACCTGGATCGAGCTCCACCTGGCGATCGACCCGGAGACGCACGAGATCCGTGCGGCGATGGTGAGCGATCCGGGGGTCGCCGACGCCGGGGCGGTGCCCGATCTGCTGGGCCGGGAGGATAGCCCGGTGGAGGGGGTCGAGGCCGACGGGCGAACGACCGGCGGAGTGTGTACGAGGAATTGGAGCGTCGAGGGGCCAAGGCGATCATCCCGCCCCGGCGCGATGCGAAGATCATCCGACATGGCAATCGAGGGGGACCCCGACTGGCCCGGGACGAGAAGCTGCGCCGGATCCGGGCGATCGGTCGGGCGGCGTGGAAGGAGGAATCGGGGTATCACCGGAGGTCGCTGGGAGAGACGGCGATGTTCCGGATGAAGACGATCTTCGGGGGCGGGATAGCCAGTCGGAAGGCGGGTCAGCAGGCCAAGGAGGTGGGGATCCGGTGCCGTGCATTGAACCTCATGACGCACCAGGGGATGCCGGTGAGCGAGCGGGGTATGGTGTGAGGGTCCTCAAAGCAGGGGTATGTTCTGCCGGGTCGATCCATCTCTCGCCTCGTGCAACTGGGCTGCCCCCCGAAAGTTGGTCCACCTGAAATGGGGGTCCGACAATCATTGGAACAGAAAGTCGAGTTAAGCCCCGAGGACCCGGCGTTCCGGTGTCAGACGGCCAAAGACCAACGGGCTTCGGAGCCCGTCCCCTCGCGCGTGCGCGTTCTGCCCCGAATCGCGCAACAATCGAAAGGGTTGCATGCGATCCGGCCCGGGATCGATCGAGGCTATCGGCGTCACCGGCTCCTTTTCGTCAGTCGGCGGCCGTGCCGTCGAAGTAGGTGAGGGCCTTCTCCCAGACCGCGGCGCCCACCCGACGGCCGAGGGTCCGGCCTTCCAGGTCGCCCGGCTCGAAGTGGATCCCGCCGTAACGGCGGGAGCGCCCTGCCTCGTCCGCCGCGGCGCTGAAGGTCGGCCAGCGGAGGATGGTGTCCCGCGCCGGTGTCAGGCCGGGCTCGACGCGCGACGAGCCACGCGGGATGACGACCTTCCCTTGGAAATGATCGCTGCCCGTGAACCGTCTCAGGACCTCGGCGGAGGCGGCGCTGAAGGCGCTGTGGCCCGAGACGTATTCGGGGAACGGGGGCGTGATGAACGTGAGCGGCTGATACGGCAACCAGTCCCCCCCGTCGATCCACCGCGTGCCCAGATAGGGCCCGGC
Organism: Tundrisphaera lichenicola; assembly: GCF_051175385.1. Taxonomy (GTDB): domain Bacteria; phylum Planctomycetota; class Planctomycetia; order Isosphaerales; family Isosphaeraceae; genus Tundrisphaera; species Tundrisphaera lichenicola. The sequence goes on from NZ_CP195108.1 coordinate 13,419, forward strand.
CCAGGCCCGGACCGGACCGCCTGCGAAGAGGAAATGGACGGCGGTGACCGGGCGCACATAATCGTACGCTCGCTTGGTATCCCAAGCGGCGATTCCCGCGTCCATCACCGCGTTGGCCACTAGGAAGAACATCCGGGCGTCCCGGTCCAGGTCGTGCTCGTCACGCCGCGAGACGAACTGGGCGAAGAGGAGCCAGTGGCCGGGGGGCAGTTCCGAGTTCGGCCCGTCGGCCCAGTACTCAGCAATGACCTTCTGGGTGTCGGTCAACGCGGCGCTATACCGCAAAACCTGTCGTGCTTGATGGGCATACTCGCGTGAACCGAATAGGGCCGGCGGGGGCGGCCGGAACTGGTCGCCCGACTCGAGCGCGAACGGGGTGACGAGACCCCAGTGGGGGCCGATGTAAGCGGGGACCACCGTGCCACCTTGGCCATCGGCGAAGCCGATGGGCTGCCAGTGGTTCGGGTCATTGATCCGTTCGGGCATGTTGACGGGCTGATAGCCGGTGTAATCGGAATAGGGCCCGGGGTGAAGGTCGCCGAGCTGGTTCGAGCCGTCGCCGTGGCGAAACTCGGTCACGGCCAGCGCACAGGCCGTCCCGATCTGGGCCGGGATGCTGTCGTCGGTCGGGTCGTAGCCAAGTTTGGCGAACTGGGCCTCGGCGATTCCCCGCAGGTTGGGGAAAAGATCCACCAGGGCATAATAGGCGGCGAAGCTAATCGCCTTCGCCTTATTCGCCCTGGTCCGCTCGAACCGAGGGCGGCGGAGGTCGCCGCCGAACCGCGTACCAACTGCGACCGGATCATACGCGGCCCAGGCATCGTACATGCAAGTGTGAACAATGCCCAGGACCCGGGCGACCATTGGTGGCCCGATCTTTGACTGGCGGACGCACTCCAGCGTGGTATCGCTCCAGCGGACCACGACGGTGTCGGCCCGACCAACGCCCGGAGCGTTGATAAAGACCGCGAGCGTCAGGAGGGGTGCGACGAAATCAGGCCGTATACCTTTCATCGTAGAATCTCCTCGTGGGACGAGGGCTCGTCCGACCGGCTGCATGCCGGGCCGTGCGCGTTCTTCATGATGTGGACGATGCGATTTTTCAAGTCCGCCCGGCGGGGGAGGCGATCGTTGCGAACCGCCTGAAAGTATCATTTTTTGGTATGGATCTGAATATGACCACGGGTAATCCGCTCATGGTCGAACCCGTCATCGACCTGGCCGTCACCATATTCGAGTCCCTCACCCAGCGCGGTCACGTAGTCTGTGTAGGCGAACCCGCCGACGCCCCGGCCGCCCTCTCGCAACTCGACCTGGAACCGGAACTGGTCCACGACCCCGTCAACGCCGTCGATGAAGAAGTAGCCGTCCCCCTCCAGTGTCACACGGTCTTGGCACTCGCGAGAGACGTGGATCACGTCTGTTAACAAGCCGACGAGGAGGATGTCTCCATAGTCGTCGGGGCCCGGTCCCACGAAGCAATTGCGGATGGCGCAGGTGAAGATGCCGTTTACCCGCCCGCGTCGGTCGATCCGCGCGTGGATGGTGAAAGTCGACGCCCCGAAGGGCGCGACGGTCTTGAACTGGTCGCACGGGTTCGGGTCAAGGAAATCAGCAGCGCCGACGCCGTTGATCACGACCTCGGGCCGGTCGGCCTTGGCGAACGACTGGCCGGCCAGTAAGACGGCGGAGATCAGGGCCGTCGTACAGAGGGGGCACGCTCGACTCATTATGAATTCTCCCGGACCGCCTTGGGCAATGAAGGGATCGGTCCCGGCGGGCAGTCGAATCGCCGGGACGGATGCGACACCCGAACCGGCCGGCGCGTCGAGCCGCCGATCCGGGTATCGCGATGGCACGGGCCGCGACTCTCGCGGTCGCTCCCGCCCTTAATTGCGGCCTCGACGCGACGCGAGACGCGAAATCCTCATTTTTCGACGCAGGCAGGGGGATGGATCTGATACACCGAGGAGGGACGGTCGCCGCCCGCCCCCTGTCTCGGGCGGTATCGAACGCGCAATTATCCTTCCAGGGGGGCGATCATGGGCCAGGATTCAAGCACGACGCATCGCCTCCTCGGTCGAGTGGCCGAGGGGGACCAGGAGAGCCGGGGGACGTTGCTCGTCCGCCACGCGGCCCGCCTCCGGCGGATGGTCGCCCTCCGGCTCGACTCGAGACTGCGGGGGCGGATCGACGACGACGACGTGATGCAGGAGGTCTTCTTGGCCGCGTCGCGCGGGCTCGACGGCTACCTGTCTGGGCCGGTGGCGCCGTTCTTCCTCTGGCTCCGGGGGATCGCGGGGAACAAGCTGCTGGAGCTGCACCGCCATCACCTCGGTACCCCGATGCGCGACGCGCGGCGGGAAGTCCGCCTGCAACTGGCTCCGCTGCCCAAGGCCACCTCGGAGGCCCTGGCCGCCCAACTTCTGGGCTGGCTGACCCGGCCGAGCGAGGCGGCCGTCCGGGCCGAGGCGAATCAGCGGCTCCAGGAGGCGCTCAACGGGATGGACCCAATCGACCGAGAGGTGCTGGCGATCCGCCACTTCGAGCACCTGACCAACGCCGAGGCGGCCCGGGTTCTAGGTGTCACGACGGCCGCGGCCGGCAAGCGATACCTCCGCGCACTGGGCCGACTCCGCGAGATCCTCGCGAGCCTCCCCGGAGGCCTTGAGCCGTGAGCGGGAACAACGTCACCGAGGGCGAGGACTCGTCGATGAATCATCCGGATGCGGAGACCGATCCCCTGATCGAGCTGGCCGACGAGTTCGTCGGACGCTACCGCCGCGGCGAGCGGCCCAGCTTGAACGAATACGCCGACCGCTACCCCGAACACGCCGAGCGGATTCGCCGTCTCTTCCCGGCGCTCGTAGCGATGGAGCGGCTCGACCCCGCCGAGGCGGCCGAGGCAGGGGTCTCACTCAACGCAGGCGCCCCGTGCACGCAGCTGGGCGACTTCCGCATCCTTCGACAACTGGGGCGGGGCGGGATGGGGATCGTCTACGAGGCCGAGCAGGTCTCGCTGGGCCGACGGGTCGCGCTGAAGGTTTTGCCGCGGCACGCCTTCGGCGACGCCAAGGCGATGTCGCGGTTCTTCCGCGAGGCGCGGGCGGCGGCCCGGCTGCACCACACCAATATCGTCCCGATCTTCGAGGTGGGCCGGCAGGGCGAGGACTGCTACTATGCGATGCAGTGCATCCACGGCCAGGGGCTCGACCAGGTGATCGCTGAGCTGCGTCGGCTGGCGAGCCGGCCCGCCGGGGCCGGGGCGGGGCCGCAGGCGGGCGCGACGTCGCCAGGTCGGCAAGGTGAGGAGGCAGGGACCCTCAGCCGGGTGGCCCGGTTGCTCGCGACCGATTCGTTCCAGCCGAGTCGCGACGACGGCCCGACCACGCAGACGGGCTCCTCGCCGGACCCCGAGATGATCGCCGGGTCGGCCGTCCTGCCGGGCGGCGAGCCGCTCTCCGGCTTCGAGAAGGGCCGGCGTCAGGCCTACTTCCGATGCGTCGCCCGGATCGTAGGCCAGGCGGCCGGTGCGCTGGCCCACGCCCACGCCCGAGGGGTGGTCCACCGCGACATCAAGCCTTCCAACATCCTTCTTGACACCGCCGGGGTCGCCTGGCTCGCCGACTTCGGCCTGGCCAAGGCCGAGGAGGATGGGCTGACCGGGACCGGCGACCTCGTCGGCACGCTCCGCTACATGGCCCCCGAGCGGTTTCGCGGTGAGGGGGACGGGCGGGCTGACGTCTACGCCCTGGGCCTGACCCTCTACGAGTTGCTCACCCTCCGACCGGCCTTCGACTCATCCGACCGGATGGAGCTGATCGAGGCGATCCGGGACCGGGAGCCGCTCCGGCCTCGCGCGATCGACCCTCGGGTTCCTCGCGAACTCGAGACGATCGCCCTGAAGGCGATCGACAAAGATCCGAGGCAACGCTTCCAAACCGCCGACGAGCTGGCCGAGGACCTGTATCGGTCCCTCAATAGCGAACCGATCCGGGCGCGACAGGTCCGCCCCTGGGTGCGGGCCGCCCTCTGGGCGAGGCGCCGGCCCGCCGAGGCATCGCTCGGCGTGGTCACCCTGCTGGCGGCGTTGGTGATGGTCGGGATGGCCGTGAGTCTCTGGTATGGCGATCAGCTCCAGGCGTCGCTCTACCTTCAGAAGATCGCGACGGCTGGGCTCGCCTGGCGCGACGGTAACTTCGGCCGGCTGGAGCAGCTGCTCGACACCTGCCCGGAGGGCTACCGGGGCCTCTGGGAGTGGCGGTATCTAAAGCGCCAGTGCCACCCCGAACGGCTCCTCCTCCCCGGGCACGGCGGGGGGGTCTACCACCTCGCCTACAGCCCGGACGGCGGGCGGATCGCCGCGGTTTGCTTCGGCGGCACGGTCGAGCTCTGGGACGCGAATTCCGGCCGCCGGATCTTCTCGCGACGGGCTCACGCCGGCGATGCGCTCGGCGTGGCCTTCAGCCCCGACGGCGACCGCTTCATCACCACGGGCGCGGACGGGTCCATCCTCCTCTGGGACGTGGCGACCGGCCGAGCAACTCGGCTCGCCGGTCTCGGTTCTCGCCTGATCTGGGATGTAGAATTCAGCCTCGACGGCGACCGCTTCGCGACCGCCGAGTCGGGCGGTGTCGTCAGGGTCTTGGACGCGAACACGGGTCTGGGCATAACCCTCCCCACACCGCCCGGATGCGGTGATGTCTTCCAGGTCGCGTTCAGCCCGGACCGCCGGATCCTTGCGTTCGGCGGCACCGACCAGCCTGTCACGCTCTGGGACCTCGAGGCCGAGCAGAAGCTGGGGACCCTGGGAGAGCCGGGTACGCACACAGAAGGTACCCTCGGGCTCGCCTTCAGCCCTGTGGACGGCCGTCTCCTGGTCGAGACCGGCACGAACGGCCTGGCCCGGATCTGGGACGTCGCCGAACGTCGGCTGATCCGCGACCTCACCGGCCACACGGGCGACGTCTACGGGGCCGCCTACAGCCCCGATGGCGGGCGGATCGCCACCGCCAGCGGCGACCCCGGGGTGAAGGTCTGGGACGCGGCCGACGGCCGGGAGTTGCTTGGCCTGACGGGCCACGCGGCCACGGTATTCGACGTGGCGTTCCGACCCGACGGCGCCCGGCTTGCTACCGCCAGCCAGGACCGGACGGTCCGGATCTGGGATCCGACGGTCGACCCCACCGCCACTGTCCTTCGGGGCCACATCGGTCCGGTCAACGCCGTGGCATTCCGACCGGGCAGCGGCCAGCTCGCCTCGGCCGGCGACGACGGGACCGTCCGGCTCTGGGACGAGGCGGGCCGCCCACTGCACGTCCTCTCAGGCCCCGGGCCCAACGATCCGGTCATCGGCCTGGCGTTCCGACCCGACGGCGGTCTCCTCGCCACGGGGGACAAGCGGGGAGCCGTGTGGGTCTGGGACCTCTCGGCCTCCCCGCCCACAGGTCGGATGCTGGTCCAGCTCGACGGCGAGGTCTCGAGCCTGGCGTTCCACCCCGACGGGCAGCTTCTCGTCACCGCCGGCGCCGACGGCTGGGTGAGGACCTGGGATGTCCGGACCGGGGTTCCGAAGGACCACCATCCGGGTCACCTGGGAGCCGCACGGGGTCTGGCGATCGGCGTGGGCGGCCGGGTCCTCGCCACGGGGGGCGAGGACCGGACGGTCATCCTCAGGGACGCCGCGACGGGCAAGGAATTGTACCCACCGCTCCAGGGCCACTCCTGCTGGGTCTATGGCGTGGCGTTCGCCCCCGACGGCCGGACCCTGTCCTCGGTCGGCGGCCCGGATCCGGGCGCCTCCGCGACCGGCCGCTTGGCCTCGGTCAGCGGCGACGGCGAGGTCCGGGTCTGGGACGTCGCGACCGGGCGGGCGATCCTGGCGATCCTGGGCCACGGCAACTTCGTGCGCGGGGTGGCCTTCCTCCCGGACGGGTCGCGGATCGCCACCGGCGGCATGGACCGTACGGTGAAGCTCTGGGACGCGACCACGGGCGAGGAGGTTCTCAACCTGAGGGGGCACACCGCGGGCGTACTCGGCCTGGCGTTCAGCCCTGACGGCCGCCGCCTCGCCTCGGCGGGGGCCGACGGGACCGTCCGGGTCTGGGACGCCGGGCGGTAACGCCGACGCCCGGGACCGAGCCGAGTATCGTGGGTCGTAAGGACGGCACGGAGGCGAGCAACGATCCGATTTCAAGTCCGCGCCGTGGTTGCGCCTTCCGCCCGCAAAGGCGCAACAGGTCCTCGTTTGCTCCACGGACCCCGACACGCCCAAATCCCACAATTCCTCGGGGAATCGCCCCTTTCTCGCCCCCCACCGCCGAGATAGCCTGGGACAGGGGTCACGCCTCGGAACGGACAAAATTGTACGCTAAGGGGCTCCGAGGGGGGTGGCGATAAACCCCGTCGTAGAGCCCCCCTCGAAACCCGACGATTCCGGGCCCGCGTCGATCTTCCAGGGCCTCCAGGTCCCATGTCTCAAAGGCGGTGGGCTCGGTCAGCGGCTCCAGCAGGGCCGCCGTGCGCTCGGGAAGGCAGCCGCCGCCTCGTCCCGTTTCCCCAACTCGCTGAGGCCACTCGCGCTCAGCGAGCTGGCCCCTGGCGCTGACAATAAGCCGCCGTACCTGGCAGGGTGGCAGTCCACTCTCACGGGACATAGGAAATAGGCGGCTCCTCGGCAAAGGGCTGCGATGGGAAGGATAGGTCCAAGAGCAAGTCCCGAACGTCGGCCCGAGATCGAATCGGCTCAAGGAGGCTGCACTGGCGGAGATGGCTCAAGTCCCTGAACCCGGCGTCGATCGACCGCCGCAAGGTTATCATCGCCCGATCGGCGAGGTTTGACCGCTGGGCCGGGTGGGCTGGGGGAATCGATTCGGCGCCCTGTCCAGCCAGTAAGCTGTTCACGGCGTAGCCGACGGCTAGATTATGCAGGTCGGCGGGCGATGGGTCGGCGAGTTTCTCCAGGATCACTATGGCCTCTCCGAGCTCGACCCGCGCTTCGTGCGGCGAGGAGTGGAGCCGCAGGTGACCAAGCCTGACCAGGGCAGCGGCCAGTTGGTGCTGGATGTTCTGGTCATGAGACGCCATCCGGCCCTTCCGCCGTAGGACATCGACGGCGAGGCCACATGATCGTAGGGCACCCTCGTTGTCGCCGCGCGCCTCTCGGGCGGCGCTCAGGTCGTCCAGGGCGAGCGCCAGGTCGGTCGGGACCAGGGCGGGTCGCCGGAGTTCTTGGGACGCCGCCCGCCGGAGCGCCTCTTCGGCCCGTTGCAGCCGGCCTTGGGGTGTCAGGATGCGGCCGACCGCGAGCCAGGACTCCGGCCTTGGTGTACTCAATTCGGCGGCGCGGTTCAGGTCGGCCAAGGCCTCCTCAGCACGGCCCGCCTCGGCGAGGGCTCGGGCGCGAGAGTCCAAGTCCGGCGCGGACGGGAGTTCGGACTTAACAACTGAATCGAGGACTCGAATGGCCTCGGACCACCGCCGCTTCAGCAAGGCCTCCTCGGCCTCCCGCCTCAGCGCGTCGAGATGACGCTGGCGGATTGCCTCGGGCGTCGGGGGTAACATGTCCCAGAGCCTAATCGTACGGTCGACGCTGGCCGAGGCGATCTGCTGGCCGTCGGGGCGGCAAGCCAGCCCGATGACACCGCGGCCGTGGCCCCTCAGGGTGAAGATGTTCTCTCCGGTTACCGTGTTCCAGAGCCGGATGGTGGCGTCCTCGGATGAGGATACGATCCTGCTGGCATCGAGGTAGGCAACGGCGTTGACTTGCTGAGTGTGGCCCCTCAGCGTCAAGAGGTGGCGCCCGCTGGCGACATCCCAGATGGTGACCGTCGCGTCGTCGCCGCCCGCCCCCAGGTGCCGGCCGTCGGGGCTGAAGGCCAGGGCGTTGCCGAAGCGGTCGGAGTAGTGCTGCGGGACGTCCAGGACGGCCAATTCCCGCAGACTGGTTGCGTCCCAGATCCGGGCCTTGCCGTCCCAACCGAGGGAGGCAAACGTCCTGCCATCGGGGCTGTAGGCGATCGAGTTAATCCCGGCGGTGTGGCCGCGGAGCGAATGCAGCTCCCGACCTTCGGTGACGTCCCAGACCCGGAGGATCCCGTCATGGCGCCCAGAAATGAGTTCTCGTCCATCGGGGCGGAACGCCAGGGCCGCCCCGAAGCCGGACTGCGGCCGGGACGTATACGGATCGGCGAGTAAAGATCTCAGCCAGCGACCCGTGGCCACCTCCCATACCCCGATGCCCCACCCGCCATCGGCGGCGAGCGCGCGTCCGTCGGGGCTCAACGCGACGGCACGGCACATCGGTGCATCCAGATCTCGAATTCTCCGGCCACTGGCGGAATCCCATAAGGAGACGCCACTAAAGCCGGCGGTGGCGAGCGTCCGGCCATCCCCGCTGTAGGACGCAGCGTGCGCCCACCCGTGATATGTAGTCAGTGAGCGGGATTCGCTCTCCTCCACCGCGGCGACATCCCAGACTTTGATCATCCCGTCTTCGCCGGCCGAGGCGAGCTCCGAACCATCGGGACTGAATCGGATCACGTTGATCGGGCCAGTATGCCCGCGGATCACGGCTCGTTCTCGGCCCTCGGCGATGTCCCAGAGCCTGATGAAATTATCACCGCCTGTCGAGGCGAGCGTCCGCCCGTCGGGGTGGAAGGTCACCGCCTGGGTCCAGCCGACGTGGCCCGGGACCCTTTGGAGGAGTTGGCCGGTCTCGGCATCCCAGAGGATAAGCCGCCGATCGGGACTCGCGGAAGCGAGTCGTCGTCCGTCGGGACTGAAGGCGACTCCGAGGACGGCGTGCGTATGTCCCACCATTGTCGTCACACTGGCCCCCGAGATCGGGTCCCAGACCTTGATCTCGCCGCCGAAACCGGCCGACGCGATCCGCCGGCCGTCGGGGCTCCAGGCGACGCACCGGACTTGGAACTCGTGGGCACGCCAGGTCCGGATGGGTTGCCCACTTGCGACATCCCAGATCCGGATCTCCGATCTCCAGCGTTCAGACTCCGACCCCGAACCGGTAACGATCCGGGTGCCGTCCGGGCTGAAGGCGAGCGAGAAGACCGAGCGGCCGGCCTGGGAGAGCGTGCGTAATCCTCGGCCGGTTGCGGAGTCCCAGAGCCTGATCGTCTGGTCATTGGAGCCCGAGGCTATCACCCGACCATCCGGGCTGTAGGCTAAAGCCAGGACGACGTCGTGGTGACCTCTAAGCATTTGCAATTGATTACCGGTAGACGCGTCCCAGATTGTGAGCGAGAAGTCCGCTCCGGCCGAAGAGAGCCGACGGCCATCGGGGCTGAAGGCGAGACCATAGATTCCCTTGAGCGACGAAGCGGCCGAGGCGGGATCATCGGGCGGGGCGAGCAGGGTCAAGCGATCCATGTGACAGAGCCGCTTGCAATATGACCACTCGCAGCCGCGAAGGTGGAGTGGGCACTGATCAAGGAGTCGATCGGCCAGGGCGACGTTGTCGAGCGACCATTCCCGGTGGGCGAGGTTGACGCGGTTGTAGTAGAGTTCCTGCTCCAGCGTACTGGCCGTCTCGGTCGCCTCGCGAGATCGTTGCTTGGCGATGGCGAGGTTGGCCACCGCCTGCCGCCACTGCCACATCACCCCGGCCAGCCCGCCCGCGAGCGCCAGCAGCAGCGAGACCGCCAGCGAGGACACCACCTTGTTCCTCCGGGCCAGACGCCACGCCTGTTCGACGCGACCGACCCGCCGCGCCCGGGTCGGTCGGTCCTCGAGGAACCGCTGCAGGTCCTCGGCCAGGGCCGCGGCGCTGGCGTATCGCTCGGCCGGCTCACGGGCGATGGCCCTGGTGACGATCGTCTCCAGGTCGCGCGGCAGGTGGGGCACGAGCCCGCGCAGCCGCTCGGGCTCCTCGCTCATCACCCGGCGCATCAGCTCGTGGCGGTCGGCTGCGGCGAACGCGGGCTGAAGGGTCAGGAGCTCGTAGAGGGTCAGGCCCAGCGCGTAGACGTCGCTCCGCGCATCGCACTTGCCTCGGAACCGCTCCGGGGCCATATAGCGGACGGTGCCGACGATGTCTCCGGAGTGGGTGAGATCTTCGGCGTCGGCCGCCTTGGCCAGGCCGAAGTCGGCCACCCAGACGTTGCCCTGGGGGTCGAGCAGTAGGTTGGACGGCTTGACGTCGCGGTGGAGGACGCCCTGGCGGTTGGCGTACTCCAGCGCCTCGGCCACCTGCAACCCGATCCGCGCCACGCTGCGGAAGAAGGTGCGGTCGGGGTCGGATCGAGCCAGCGAGTCGGCCGATGCCCCGGGCAGGCTGACCACTGAGGACTCCGCCGGCCTGGGCGCCGGGGAGGCGGGCGGGACGAGCGAGGCCGACGCGGTGATCGTCAGCGTGGCCCCGGGTCGGGGCGGCCCGTCGATCGCTTCGGGGAGCGCGAACCGCCCGGTGAGGATCGCCTCGGCCACCGCCGCCGCGCTGACCGAGCCATTCGAAAAGGCCCGCCACGCCGGCGGACCGGATGTCCCGCCGCCACGCCGCAGCCGGCGCAGCTCCTCCAGGACGGCGTCGAGGCCCATGCCGGGGATGAACTGCATGACGTAATAATGATGGCCGTCGTCGCGGCCCACGCCGAAGACGGGGACGATGTTGGTGTGGTGCAGCCGCGCCGCGGCCCGCGCCTCCCGCTGGAACCGCAGCACCTGCCTTGCATCCGACAGCGCCGCGTCGGGCAGGACCTTCAGGGCGACGCGGCGTCCGAGCGACTCCTGCTCGGCCTCGTAGACCACGCCCATCCCGCCACGGCCCACCTCGCGGAGGATACGGTAGTCGCCCAGCCGCTCCAGCCGCGTCGTGGCATGGACATCACCACCCTCGGCGGCGGCCCGCGGGTTGAAGGAGGCGAGACTGGCCTGGAGATCCGGGTCGCCGAGTTGATCCAGGTCCCGGCGCACCGAGCCGATCGAGCTGAGCGCCGCCAGGCTCTTCTCGGGGTCGTCATCGTGGAGCTTGAGGTGCTCCGCCACCAGCACCTCCAGGAACATGTGGCGGCTCGGTGGCAGGGCGCTGCGATCCAGCAGGATCTGCCCCAGCGAGCGCGACCGATCGGCGAGCCATGTGGCGAAGGCGGTCAGGAGGGCGTCCCGATCGATGAAGTTGCTTTGAAGGGCCAGCAGGCCAAGCAGGAGGCTACGACTGGTGTCATCCCGGGTCGGACTCGGCCGCGGCCGGTGAATCTCCCGCCTCAAGGCGCTCTCCGTGAAGGCGGCGTCGACCAGGGCGGCCTGCCCGGAGAACCGGTCGCCATACTCGGCCGGTTTCGGGTCCTCGCCACGGCCGCGTCGCAGCTCGACCTCCAGCGCGATCAGCTCACGTAGCAGTGCCGGCCGCTCCGCTGCCGAGGCCCCAACCAAGAAGTCCTCGATCCGCGCCTCTTGCCCGGCTCGCCAGGCGGCTTCGAAGCGGTCGCACGCGGCATCGATCCGCCGGGCGGGCGAATCGGGCCGGAGGTCGTTATGGGGCGGAGGGACGTCCTTCATCATGCTTCGATCCCCAGCCAGGTCTGGCGAATCATGTCCAGCTTGCGTTTCACTGAAGCCACGGCGCAGCCCATCCTCTCGGCGATCTCCTCTCGCGTGTAGCCCTCCAGCCGCAGGTCGAGGATCTGGCAGAGCGTGGCATCCCCCAGGGCGTCACGCAACCGCCGATGCTGCTCGATGACCATGGCGGCGAGCTCGGGGGTCGGCTCGCTGCTCAGGAGTCGGTCCAGGGGGTCACCGCCCGGATTGTCGCTGTCGTCAGGCGGGGTGAATTCGCCGACCCGATGACCACCGCCGCGCCGGGCCGCGCCCCGGCGTTCGATCTGATCGAGGGCCTTGCGTACGGTGAGCACGACCAGCAGACGCCAGAGGTCTTCGCGGTCGGTCAGCCGAGGAAATCGACCGCGCTCGACGCCCCGGCAGAGGCTGTCGAAGGCACTGAGGGCCGCATCTTCCTCGTCTTCGACCGTCCGGGCACGGCGGTTCTTCTGAAGCTTTTTCCTCGCCAGGTGTACGAGCCGCTCGAAGTAGCGCTCCCAGAGACGCAACGCCGCGGAATCCCCGCCGGACTTCAGGTCGCCGATCCAGCGTGTGACCGAACCCTCGCCTTGAGATTCCATACAGGTCCTCCGACCAAAGACCTCAAATGCTTGATAGACCTATCATTAGCGTCGATTATAAGCCCGTCCGGCCGCTCCTACGAGACGGCATGATCACCAAGAATCCTCCAGCGATCTGCACCCGCTCGTGATTTTTTCGTTCCGTGAGCCGTCTCGAGGACATTTCCGGATTGGCTCATGATGGATTCCGGGGTGGTGCCAGCAATTGGCCGATCAGGGCACCCAGTAGCCGCTTTCCTCTCGCCCGGATGTTGTGCACGAACTCGAAGAAACCCAGGTACAGCGGTAGGCTCTCCTGGGGGATTCCTCGGTGAGGCCGCAGCCACGAGCGGAGCAGCGACCAGAACCCTTCGAGCGTGTTGACATGGACCTCGCAGAAGCCATCGCCATCGTCGTCCCGGGCGAACTCGCCCGCCCCGTGGCAGACCGTCTTGTGGCCATAACCCCACTCCACCAGGCGGCCATAGATGTCGTATTCATCGGTGTAGACCAACGTCCCCTTGGCGATCATCCGATCGATCAGGGGCTTGATGGTCACCTGCTGGACGTTCTCCAGCATCCGGATCACGACCTCGCCTCCACGCTGCAACATCCCGAAGATCGGCGGCTCCTCCTTGGCCAGGGTGCCCCGACCTCGCTCGCCTCTCAGGCGTCGCCTTCGGGGGAGGCGGCCTTTTTTTTGACCGCCTCGGGATGACCCTTATGTCCGGCCACCACATAGACTTCGTCGCACTCGACCTCCCCCTCCAGCACGACCGGAGGACAACGGTCGACCATCCCCTGTCGGAGTCGCTGGATCATGGCTCGGGCATCATCCTTGTTGATGTCGAGTTCCTGGGCGATCTGCAATCCCGAGAGGTTCAGCCCCATCAGATAGAGGCAGGCGATCCAGGTCCTCAGCGGCAGGTGATGGCCGGCGAAGATGGTGTCGGTGAGGTCGTCGAAGCGTCGGCGGCAGCCCCGGCACTCGTAGCGTTGACGGAGTGGCTGAGTGTCGTCCTTGCCGTTCTTGATGACCGAGTCCGAGGAGCACTTGGGACAGGTCACGCCGTCAGGCCACCGCATGTCCCGGATGGTGTCGAAGCACTTGGCGTCGTCGAAGAGATCCTGGATGTTGACCATCGTGCGACGCCTCGGGGCGGGGAAGTCGGGATCAGCGGGGCGGACAGATCGCCCGACCGAGGAGACCGATTGTATCCACTGAGTGGCCCTTGCGGACCACCACCCCGGAATCCATCATGAGCCTCCGGATTTACTCAATAGATCGTGTGGCGGGCGTAGCATGCGGTCGGCCACTCCGACCGCTCGCCGCCGTTGCCGGGCAGAGTTAGCCTGGGCCGCCATCCACTCTGGCGATAATGCATAATTAAACATTTTAAATTATTATACTAATTAATAGTACCACAAGATCCGGAACTCCGAGTTGATCTTCCCTTCCTCGAAGGAGGCTGGTCCTCGGGGTAACCGGCGGGTGTTGGAATCGTGACGAGGCCGCGCCGGAATTGTCGGCCTGGCTCCCGATCATCTGCTCTGCCAGTCGGGCCCGGAGCCGGCTGATCGGTGATTCGAGAATCCCCAATTGCCCCCATCGACGGGGCGTACGCCAGGGCGAAAGAACCATGAGACAACCGGCTCATACGGAATCTTCCGGATGAGTTATCATAGGGGGATCTCCTACTTCCACGGAGGTTCCCCATGGCGAACGAACGACTGCCCATCGTCCTGCACCTGCCCCCCGAGGAGATCGCTCGCCGCTATCGCGCGTGCCGCTCCGGCATCGAGAAGACCCACTGGCAGGTGATCTGGCTCCTAACTCGCCCGGACCAGCCGCTCAGCCCGGCTCAGGCCGCCCAGCAGGTCGGCCTGACTCCGGTCTGGGCCCGCGCCTTGCTCAAACGCTGGAATGCCCAGGGGCCCGATGGCCTGGGCGACCGGAGGGCTACCACCAACGGCGGCCAGAGCAAGCTCACCCCCGAGCAGCAGGTCGATCTCTGGGCCGCCCTCCGCCAGTCGCCGCCCGACGGCGGGCTCTGGACCGGGGCCAAGGTCGCCACCTTCGTCCGCGATCGCTGGGACGTCCACATCCGCAAGCAGACCGGCTGGAGATGGCTGCGTGGCCTGGGCTTCTCGCTGCAGGTCCCCCGACCCCGACATCCGGAGGCCGCCACGCCCGCTTCGCAGCGGGCGTGGAAAAGACGCCCTGGCCGATCGAGTCGCCCGCCTACGTCGGGAGCACCCCGGCCGAGTGGTCGAGGTCTGGGCCGAGGATGAGGCCCGGCTGGGGCTCAAGCCGATCACCCGTCGGGTCTGGGCGGTGCGAGCCCATCGGCCGCTCTCCTATGGCCGGACCAAGTACCAATGGGCCTACGTCTACGGCTTCGTGCACCCGGCCAGCGGGCGGAACCTGGAGCTGATCCTGCCCTCGGCCAATACCGACTGGATGGGCCTGGCGTTGGAGGAATTCGCCCGCTGGGCCGACCCGGCCGGGGAGAAGTTGCTGGTGCTGATGGTGGACAACGCCGGCTGGCACGTGGCCAGGAGGCTGGCGATCCCGGTCAACGTGGTGCTGCACCGACTGCCGCCTTGCACGCCGGAGCTACAGCCGGTCGAGCCGCTCTGGCCGCTGGTACGCGAGGCGGTGGCCAACCTGGGGTTCAACGACCTGGCCACGATGCAGGTCCCTGTCCTGGATCGGTGCCGATGGTTGATCGACCACCCCGAGGTCGTCCGCGGAGCCGTCGGCTTCAGCTGGGCGGTCGAGCTCAATGGTTAGTCATCCAGGGGATTCGGTATCAGTCAGCAGCGGCACGACCCTTCTGGAAGGACGTGCTCCCCGGGATCGCAACTCGCATCGCCCTGGCCATGCCGGGGGCGACGGCCCGGCAGGCCAATGCGACCGCCGGGCTCGACTCGAGTCTGCCCAGCACCGTCGGCGACGGGCTCGCGTACGCCCTGGCCCTCCTGCGGTCCCGATTCGAGGGTAATGGCGAGGCGGAGGACGACATGGCCTACCACCGCGCCGATCACACCGCCGGCGTCATCCGCCGCACGGGCGACCTGTTGCGCGCCATGGGGACCGGCGATCGGGAGTATCAGCTGGGCCTGTTGGCCGCCGCCTTCCACGACACGGTCCAAGGCTGGGCCTCCGCCGCCACCCCGGACGGCAAGGTCCTGCGCAGGCGCTTCTCCGGCCGGAACGAGATCGACAGCGCGGCCGAGGCGGTGGCGTGGATGCGCCAGGCCGACGGCGCCTTCGGCGAGCCGGATTTCGACCTGGTCACCTGGGCCATCCTGGCCACCATCCCCGCCTGGGACGCCGCGAACGGGACGGTGTCCCAGCCGCTCCTGACGGCGGACGCGCCGGCGACGGTCCGCGCGGTGGCGCTGGCGGACCTGGGCATCGCGGGCATGGACGGGGAGGCCTTCCTGGCCACGGGCGACCAGTTGTTCCGCGAGGAGAACCTGGACATCGGCCGGGCCCTGCGCCGGTGTACGAGGCGGGCCGACCTGGGTGCCGCGACCCTGGAGGGCTACAAGCAGCGCATGCTGGCCTGGTCGCGCTCCCAGCCGGACTTCGCGCGCGGCCGCCGCGCCCGCCTGGGTCAGGAGCTGGGCGACCCGAACGGCCCCGCCGCCGGGGCCGTGCGGGCCCTCTTCGGCGGCTTCGAGGCGGCCATCGGCGCCGCCGAAGAGGCCGTCGGGGCTCGGGAGCTCCTGCCGCCCTGGGGCGTGGCGCGGGCAATGGGCTACCCCATCCCCCGCTAGCCGGGATCACTCCATCGGCGAGAACAAAATCGTACTCCGAGTTTTCGGGCGGGCCGGAAGTGATCTATCGCATGGTCGTCATGAGCCGGTTCACGCCTGCACCACGGGGAGAATCCAGCGTCTTCAGCCGTCCTTGCACCGCATCGTGCCGGCTGAAAATGGGGTCACTCCTCGGAACGGACAAAATCGTACGCTAAGGGCCTGGCTCGTCCGCACCGATGGGCAGGCGAAGCTGACGCAAGGGGCGTCTCCTCGTCCCTGTCCCGGGCTTCCAGACATAATCTCCGGTCAGGTTGATGTGTTCCCAGCCCAGCGGCGACAGGTGGGCGACCAGGTCGTCGGGAATCACCTCTCCACGCTCGCGCATCGCCCTGATGGCGCGTTCCAGGTAGACCGTGTTCCAGAGCTCGATCGCCGCCAAGACGAGGTTCAGCCTGCTGGCGCGATAGCGCTGGTCCTCATACGTCCGGTCGCGGAGTTCGCCCAGGCGGTTGAAGAACACGGCCCGCGCCAGGGCGTTCCGGGCCTCGCCCTTGTTCAGGCCGGCGTGGATCCGCCGACGCAGCTCGATGTCCTTCAGGTATTGCAGGGTGAAGAGCGAGCGTTCGAGCCGGCCCAATTCCCGCAGGGCCAGCGCCAGGCCGTTCTGGCGGGGATAGGCCCCGAGCTTGCGAAGGATGAGGGAGGCCGTGACGGTGCCCTGCCGGATCGAGGTCGCCAGGCGAAGGATCTCGTCCCAATGGGTCGTGATCTGCTTGGTGTTCAGCGCGGCCCCGATCAAACCCTCCAACGCCGGATAGGAGGTGGTTTTCTCGATGACGGCCAGCCGCTTGTCGGCCAGGTCCCGGATCCGCGGGGCGAACCGATAGCCCAGGAGATGGCACAGGGCGAAGACATGGTCGGTGAAACCGCCGGTGTCGGTGTAATGCTCCTCGATGCGGAGGTCGGACTCGTGGTAGAGCAGGCCGTCGAGCACGTGAGTGGCGTCGCGGATCGTGGCGTTGATGACCTTGGTATGGAACGGGGAGTACTGGTCGGAGACGTGCGTGTAGAAGGTCGCGCCGGGGTCGTTCCCGTACCGGCCGTTCACTTCCCCTCGGGCCTCGCCGACGCCGCCGGCCCGGAACCTCTGGCCGTCCGATGACGACGTCGTGCCCTCGCCCCAGCGGCCGGCGAACGGCTGCTGGCGGTGGTGGTTGACGACCTCCGCCAGCCCCTTGCTGTAGGTCTCGTCGCGGACGTGCCAGTCGGCGATCCAGCTCAGCCGCGACAGGGACGTGCCGGGGCAGGCATCCGCCATCCGGTCCAGCCCGAGGTTGATCGCGTCGGCCAGGATGGCGGTCAGCAGGAGTGTGCGGTCGGTGACCACGTCGCCGTTGCGGAGGTGCACGAAATGCCGGGTGAACGCCGTCCACACGTCGACCTCGACCAGGAGGTCGGTGATCTTGATGCGCGGCAGCATCGCGGAGACCCTTCGCGCCAGGGCTTCGGCTTCCGGCGGCACCGCGTTGGTCAGCGGCGTGATCTTCAGCACGCCGTCGGCCAGCGAGGCGTCGGGCAACTCGCCGCGTCCCGCCAGGCCGTCGACCGCGGTGAGCGTCTCGTGGAGTTCGGTCCCCCGCCGATCCAGGTAATCTCGGCAGGCGGTGTCGATCGCCAGGGGCAGGCCGTTCGGCTTCATCGCCGCGAAGGTCTCCGCCGATAGGAGATACTCCTCGAAGTCCCGGAACTGGCGGCTGCCAACGACCCAGAGGTCGCCCGAACGCAGGGCGTTACGCAACTCGGACAGGACGCACAGTTCATAGAAACGGCGATCGATCTCCTCGCCCTTGAAGACGTGCGGCTTCCAGCGGCGGCGGACGAAGCCGGTCGGCGCGTCCTCGGGGACATTCCTGGCATCCTTGGTGTTCAAATGCCGGAGCACCTGAATCGCCTTGAGCAACTCCTCGCCGGCCGGCGCGGCCCGGAACTCGAAGGCGTCGAGGAACCCCGGCGCGTACCGGCGGATGTAGGAGTAACCGTTGCCGACCAGCGCCAGGTGGTCGAAATCCTCGGGGCCGGCGAGCTTCGACGCCTCCTCCACGCTGGCGAGGAACGCCTCCCACGTCATCAGCTTCTCGATCTCGGGGAACGGGTCGACCGCCTTGGCCTTGGCGTCGATCAACGCCTTGCCGACGGCCGCATAGAGCCGCACCTTCTCATTGATCGCCTTGCCGCCCTCCCGGAAGGCGTCGAGGTGCCTGCGCTCGGCTTTCTTGAATTCCCGGCCGAGGGTCCGCTCGTGCATCTCCAGCATCTCGTCGGTGAGCGTCGCCGTCGTGTCCAGGACCACCGCCACCAGCGTCGCGTGCCGCCATTCGTCGCCGAAATCCCGGAGGTGCGCGGCGTCCGTGTTGGCCCCTTCGCGGGCGGTCTGCGCCAGCCGGTTCTGGTGGACCCGCAACGCCCAGTCGCCGGGGATGCCGAGCTTACGAAGGACGGTGAGCCGCCCGATCCCCTTGAGGATGTTGGCCGGATTGGGTGCCCCGCCAGCCTGTCGCAACCAGCCGATGTGCGTCAGCCTGGAGTCGGCATACGGGGTCAGCAGTTCATCCAATCGGACGCGCTGGCCGGGACTGAGGTCGACGGTCAGCGCGCGGTAGGCCTCGCGGCGGGCCCGATGTCGCACGGCCGAAGCCAGGCGGTCGAGCACGGAGAGGGCCGGGGCCAGGATACGTCGCCGCCGCAGCTCGTCCAGGAGGGCTTTGACCAGCGCGAGGCCGCGATCCGTGTTGCGTGCCAGCGCGATCAGCCAAGTTGACATCTCACGGTGTTCCGGCAAACCGAACGTCCCCCACCCGAACACGGCGAGCAGCTCGGCCAGATGCTCTTTGCGGGTCTCATCTCGAGCGGCATACCCGGCCAGCCATTCCGGGCCGACGCCGACCTGATCGGCGATGAACCGCAGCATCGGGGCTGGCACCGATTCATCCGGGCCCCAGGAACGGCCAGGGTAACGGAGGAACGCGAGCTGGACCGCAAAGCCCAAGCGGTTTGGTTCGCCACGGCGTTTGGTGATCAGATCGAGGTCCGCCGGCGAGAAAGTGTAGCAGTCGGTGATCTGCCGGACGTCGGCCGGCAGCATCAGGAGTTGAGTTCGTTGGGCGGGGGAGAGGATCTCTTGTCGGGACATGGGTGTTCGTGTCGGATCGGCGATTGTACAGTATGGCCTTAAACTATAGGATACTGTTGGCGAACTCCTGGCGACGCAACACCCTCTGCCCCCTCCCTTTCAGTGACCTGGGCCGTTAACCTCCCGGCATCTACCTTGATGCCGGAGGGAACTCATGTCTCTCAAGAAGACCTCGATCGAGCCCGTCCCAGCGATGACCGTCCGAATCGCGACCGCCTCGTTCCCCAAGGGGAATCCATACCTCCGACTGCGTGAGCAGCTCGGCACCATCTTCAGCGACGACGACTTCGCCGACCTCTTCCCACGCCTCGGCAAGCCGGCCCTGGCCCCCTGGCGGCTCGCCCTGGTCACCCTCCTCCAGTTCCGCGAGTCGCTCTCCGACCGACAGGCGGCCGAAGCCCTGCGCGCCCGGATCGACTGGAAGTACCTGCTCGGCCTGGAACTCGAGGACCACGGGTTCGACTTCTCGGTGCTCAGCGAGTTCCGCTCCCGGCTCCTCGCCGGGGACGCCTCGGAGCGTTTACTCGTGACGCTGCTGGATCGCTGCAAGGCGATGGGTCTGCTCAAGGCCCGGGGCAAGCAGCGAACCGACGCCACGCACGTGCTGGCCTGCGTGCGCTCGATGAACCGGCTGGAGCTCCTGGCCGAGGCGATGCGCGCGGCCCTCAACGAACTGGCCGAGGCGGCCCCGGAATGGCTGCGGGGGCTGGCACCCGCGGCCTGGCTCGAGCGTTACGGCCGACGCATCGAAGATAGCCGCCTGCCCCATACCGAGCCGCAGCGCGAGGCCTACGCACATGCCGTCGGCGAGGACGGGTTCCTCGTGCTCGATCAACTGGAGAGGCCGGGCATCGCCGCCGAACTCCGCGAGCTGCCGAAGGTGCGAGTGCTCCGCGCGCTCTGGGGGCGGCACTTC
The DNA here is from genome assembly GCF_051175385.1 of Tundrisphaera lichenicola. Taxonomy (GTDB): domain Bacteria; phylum Planctomycetota; class Planctomycetia; order Isosphaerales; family Isosphaeraceae; genus Tundrisphaera; species Tundrisphaera lichenicola. The sequence continues at coordinate 33,406 of NZ_CP195108.1, forward strand.
CTCAGGGGCGAGGTGACTCCCGAGGGCGGCCCGACGTGCCAGGTCTCCCTGAAGCCGCTGCGAGATCTCCCTCCGGCCTCCGAGGGGATCGAGTCGCCCTACGACCCGGAGGCGCGGTACCGGAGCAAGCGCGGGACGAGCTGGACGGGCTACGCCGCCCACCTCACCGAGTCCTGCGACGACGACAGCCCGAATCTGATCACCCAGGTAACGACGACCACGGCGTCGGTGCATGAGGCGAACTGCACCGCGTCGATCCAGCAGGCATTGGTCGATCAGGGCCTGGCCCCGTCCGAGCACTACGTGGATGCCGGCTACGTCCACGCCGAGGTGCTCGTGAGCGGCCGGGAGGGCCACGGCATCGAGATCATCGGCCCTCCGCGTGGCGACGCGAGCTGGCAGAACCGAACCGAGGGGGCGTTCGGCATCGAGCGATTCGCAATCGACTGGGAACGCAAGGAGGTGCGATGCCCGGAAGGCCGGACCAGTTCTTACTGGAAGGAGCACCCCGAGGCCGAGCGAGGGCCGTACGTGTCGGTCGGATTCTCCGCGGCGGAATGCCGCGTCTGCCCAATGCGTGCGCGATGTACGCGAGCCGCGAAGCAAGGACGTCATCTCAAGCTGCCGGCTCGATCCCAATTTGAAGCCTTGCGATCGATGCGCGAGTTGATCGAGAGCGCGGAGGGACGCCGGCTCTACAAGAGACGAGCGGGGATCGAGGGCACGATCTCGCAGGGGGTGCGGTCGTTCGGGCTGAGGAGGGCACGGTATCGGGGCGAGGCCAAGGTGCATTTACAGCACGTGGCAACCGCGGCGGCGATGGACGTCAGTCGGATCGCCGACTGGCTGGGGGAGATTCCCCGGGCTAAGACGCGGAAGTCGCGGTTCGCCCGGCTCGTCGCCTGATCCGAGTTCGCCAACAGTATCCTATAGTTTCCCGCCATATCTCGACCCCATGCCCAAATCCCCGCAAAAGCCGCGAATTCCGGAGAGCGATCGCCGGGGGGTTTTTCGCCAGGGGGGATCGACCCCACGCGTCGGCCTCTATGCCCGCGTCTTCACCCACGACCAGCAGACGCTGCCGTTGCAGATCTCGGCCATGCGCGAGCACGCCGAGCGTCGGGGATGGGCCGTCGTCCTCGACGTGGAGGACGTCGGCTCGGGCGTTCGCGACCGCCCCAGGCGCGACGACCTGATCCGGGCGGCGCGGCGACGGGAACTCGACCTGATCCTGGTCTGGCGGTTGGACCGCTGGGGACGGTCCCTGGCCGATCTGATCGCGACTCTCCAGGAGCTGAGCTTGCTCCGGGTCGGCTTCGTCTCGCTCGGTGAGGCACTCGACCTGACCACGCCCAGCGGCCGGGCGTTGGCCGGGATGCTGGCGGTCTTCGCCGAATTCGAGCGGGACATCCTTCGCGATCGCGTGAAGGCCGGGATCGCACAGGCACGCAAGGAGGGGCGGCCTCACGGCAGGCCGCGGACGATCGCCAGGCATGCAGCCGAGGTGAAGCGGCTCTATCAAGAGGGCGTGAGCAAGCGGGAGATCGCCAAAAGGACGGGGATCAGCAGGGCCTCAGTACGTCATCTCCTCGGAGACGGCAACCCTTAACGTACAATTTTGTCCGTTCCGAGGCGTGACCCCGATGGTGACAGGTCGAACTCTTGCCGACCCCGCCTTTCTGATTCAACATCGTCACGATTTGCATCGGGGTTCCTTCCGTTCGTTCCGATCGGGCGATACCCCGGGTATCGGCATGCTCGATGGGGGGAAATAAGAGTGATCGATACCGGCCTTTGCCGTCGCCCCATCGGAAGTCGAGTTGCATCGGATGATACCCCGGGTATCGGCATGCTGGACGGGGGAAATTGGGGCGATCGATACCGGCCTTTGCCGTCTGCCGTCGCCCCGTCGGAATTCGAGTTGTCTCGGATGCATCCCCTAAAAGGGAGGACACAGGCAGATCGAGAAGGCGAGCGGGCGATGGAAAGCCGTGTCGCATTTCGACCCCCAAAATGTGTATGACCACGCCTTGCGTTTCCCCGATGTAGTGTACTAAGATCACTAATGGACAAAAATATGGAATGAGGCCGCTTTGCAACGAACTGAATCGTGGCATTTGCGGTCACGAAGGACACTCGTCGCTAATTTGATCTCGAAGCTAGGCCTTGATGAGGGCAGACGGTCGGCATCGTCGGGCAACCGGCGGGGGTTGTGTTTCCCGGAACCTCAGTAGCCGCCGAGGACGGACGTAAACCCCAAATCAAAAGGAACCGGGTCAACAAGGGATTGCCGGGTTCAAACCTCCCCGGCTCTTGGGAGACGAGTGGGCGCGAAATCGTGGTCTTCCACCCCTCCCCGTTGGGGAGGGCGAAGTTCTCCGGGCAACGATGCGGTAGTCGATCCGCTCAGCGGGCGCTGCGTCCCGGTCCACATGTGATCCCCGATCCCAGATCGGGTAAAACACGAGCATAAGCGTCGGATCGTTTCTCCGAAGATCCCAGGCCAGCCGGACTTCAAATCCAAAGCCACTACCCTATTGATCACGGGGGAAGGCCCCCGGTCTGCGCCGTCGGCGGCAATCCCGGCGATTCATCGCGGGCGGGTCACCGATCGTCCGATTCGACCCGGTCCCGGGCCGGTCCCCGCTTGCCTGCCCACCCCCCGGCGCGCCATCATGGTCGCGGGGCCCGTCGGGCCCCGGCGGAGACGATGCGCCCCTGCGTCGCGTTCATCGCGATGCGGCGTCCATCGCCGTTACATTGGAGAGGCATCATGAGGTAGGCGACGGCAAGCGAACCACCAACGAAAAAACCCCCGCCATCATGGCGAGGGTTTCTTGTTTCGGTGGCCACGGTCCGACCTTGGCGGGTCGGGAGGAACTTTCGGGTCGTTTGGCGACTTCCCGAGAGTCAGTCGTGGGCTTAGGAGAAGGGACCTGACATCCCCAATCCTAACCCTCCCCCTCCCACTCGGTCAAGACAATACCGCGAGCTTTCGGCGATCGGGGTGCGCGCGTCGCTCGGGCTTAGCCCGGCCTCGCGTGCCCACTCGGTTGCGCGCCGTCGCAGGCCTCCGCGATCGGGAGGGCAGGGGGGATGGTCCGTACATCCGGGGCCGTTCGGCAAGCGAGTAAAAGTCCGGCCATTGCCGGCGGATTCGTGCTGGTCGAGGTCTCATCATTGATCGAGGCCTGGGAGGCTTGCCGGGTTGCACCCCTGGGCATCGGGGACTTCCGCGCCTGGCTCGCCTCCCGGGAGATGCTCGCCAGGCGTTGCACGCTCGGCGAGGGCCGGGCCCCGGCCTACTCGCTCGACGAGTTGGCGAGCCTCCTGGGGATCAACCGGAAGAGGGCGGGGGCCTCCCTCCGTCGCCTGCAAGCCGCCGGGCTCGTCGAATGGTCCGAGGCGGCCATCGTCTTCCCGAAGCCGCCGGGGCCCATCCAGGGCGGCCCGACGCCACCCGACCCGATCCGGGATTCCCTCGGCGGTGGTCGCGGGTCGCTGACGATCCCCCGGCGGATCCTCCGCCTCATGGCCGACGGATCGAGGCCCGCCCTGATCGCCACCGTCCTCGGGATCCTCCTCCGGTGCCTCTCGCGACGCGGGGATGGCTTCGGTAGCCGGGGGAGGGCCAAGGCCGCCTGGATCGCCCGGACTTTCGGCGTCGAACCTCGCCGCGTCAAGCAGGCCCGCTCCGAACTGGTCGCCCTCGGCTGGATCACCCCCGAGGACTCCGATCAATGGTCCTTGAATCGCTGGGGGCGGGCCTACCGGATCGACCTCGACTGGGCTCCGGCCCGGCGGGAGGACTTGCCGAACGGGCCGCGATTGGCACCCCACTCGGGCGACCACGGACCGAATTTGGCACCCCCTGATCTTCACCGGGAACCCCTACGGGGGGAGAAGAACCAGGAACCGGCCCCCGGCCGACTTGCTGGGATTTCGCTCGGAGGATCGGCAGGGGAATCGCAGGCGGCCGAATCGAGGCCCTTCCCCGCCGCGATCAACCCGCCAGGATCATCCCCCGCGGTCCCGATACCCCGGGTATCATCGGCGGGCCCCCACCGGGCAGGTCGTGGATCATCATCATCGGCGGCGCGTCTGGACGATGTCCTGGTGGAGGATCTGAAGGACACCGGGCGACTCTTCGATCTGCATGGCCAGGCGGTGAGCCGGGGATTCGTCGGCCCGGACGAGGCCGACCGGCTGCGATTCGTCGCGGCGGCGGAGCATGCCTTGGCGTTGGGGAAGGAAAATCCGCCGGGGCTGTTCATGCACCTGATTCGTGGCCGCCTCTGGCGATACTTGACCCAGCGGGACGAGGACCGGGCCAACGGGCGGATCAAGCATCAGCGACGGTGCGATCCGGTGGCGGGGCGGCGGGGGTGGCCCATGGCCGAGCCGCGTCCGGGAACTTGCGGCTCGAGACTCTCGGGGGACGCCTTGCTGGTCCGGAAGGTCAGGGAAGCGTTGATCCGGGCGGGGTTCTTCGGCGATGCATTCGCGGAGTTCCGTCGTGTGAATCCGGATTGGACGAGGGAGCGTTGGGACGTTGCGTGGGAGGAAGCGAATTAGACGATTGGGGTGTTCGCGTAATCCATGACGATTGCGAGGTCGGCCAGCGTCGGATGTCCCTTCCACTTCGACGGTCCGATAACCTCAGCGGCGACCGAATGCCCGAGTACCAGGTGCCGCAACTCCCCGAAGAGGTTTCGGTGGCTCGAGGCCGAGTGGTTGACACCTGCTGCTCAACGCCCGGAGGCGTCATCGTCTGGGTCACCATTGACCCGTCCAGGGGATTTCGTATGACACCTTGCCGCCGCACACATTAAATATGTGTATATTGATTGATCAACGGAGGCGAACGTCCATGGATCGATCACGGCCATCGCTTGCGGAGCGGATATTGACGCGAAGGATGTCGTCGGGCGCGGCATGGGCCGCGATCCAAATTAAATCACCCGTTTTATCGGTGACGTAATTGTTGGCCGAGCGGATCTCATCGCCGACACGCAGCCCGGCCTCCTCGGCCGCGCCCCCGGCTTGAATCCTGGTGACCTTCAACCCCTTCCTGCCGTCGGAGGCGACGACGGGCTCGGCTTCCATGCCCGTCGCCCGAATCTCGGTGGTCGGCGGGCTGGGAGGGGGGGCGGTCGGGGAAGGTGCCAGCGGAGGGCCGGGAGGGACCGGGGTTCCCACCCCGGCCTCCGAACCGGCGGTGCCGATTGCGGTCGTGGACGGTGCGAAGGTCGACTCGGGGTAGGGGAGGAGACCGGTGTAGATCCCGTATCCGCCCCCGTGGCCTGCCTCTTGGGCACCTTCGCCGATCTCGATGACCGGTTGGTCCGTGACCAAGGGCCCGACCTCGCCGAAGAAATGGGGATGATCGGGCGTGGGAAACCCGGGGCCACCGAAATAGCTGAATGGCTTTTCCTTGCCGAATCGATTCAGGCATGGGCCGGGATGGACATAGCCGGGCCCGCCATAGGAAGGATAGCCGCCGTCGGGGCCAACGCCGAGGGACTGACCTCCGTAACCGTAGCCCGGGTGAAACTTCAGGCCGAAGCCCTGGAAGCCCTCATGAAACCCGGGAGGGCCATAGCCCAGTGTTCCGCAGTTCGGCCCATGACGATGGCCCGGCTCGTCCCCGCACACGGGCTTGGATTTCCCCTGCTTCTTGGGCGGCATCGCCGTCGGGCCCTCGTCCGCCAGGAGCTTCGGTCCGGACAGGTTCCACAGGCCCCACCCGATGATGAACAGCAGCCGCGGCATCGCGACGACGACCCTGACCCGTGACGGCATTGTGACTCTCCCGTGATTCTGCGAAACCTTGGCCGATAATGTCTTCCCATCATCCGGACGGGTTCCTCGCGATGGACATACCCTCAACGAGTAGCCGGTGGCGGCCCGTCGCCCACCGGGGGGAGATAACCTGGCCTTCTCGTATCCGCCGGAATCGCCTGCCCCGGGGGCCTGAGCGATGCGAGCTCGCGGGCGGGGTAACCCACGGCGTGGAACAGATCGAACTGCGCCCGGTTGTATTCCGCCACCGTCGTGAAATACTCCCGAAATGCCGTGCTGAGAAGGTCGAGCGAATAGACGGCCTCCTGCGGGCGAAAGGTCAGTACCAGGACATTGCCCAGCCTCCTGGTCTGCTCCAGGCCTTCGAGATGGCCGTTGAAGGTGATGATGCCGGTGCGGAGGGCGCGGTCGGCCTGGAGGATGCGGGCCGCCGCCGACTGGACCCGGGCCTGGGCCCGGGTGACGTCGGCGACCACCATGTCCTGGGCATTCCGGAGCTCGATGATCGCCCGAGACTCCTGGCCGCGCTGGGCCTTGATCCGGGCCTTGTTGCCGAATCCCAGACCTTCGAGTTGCCAGATGGCCTGGAGGCTGACATCCTCCCGCCCCGTGAACTGGTTGAGGCTGCTGTTGGGCCCGATGCCGAAGATCCCGGCCTGGAGATACATCTGGGGCGTCTGGAAGCCGTTGACCATGATGCTCGGCAGGAGTGGACGGTTCTTCTCGCGGCGAACGCGCCCCTCGGCCGCCTGCACCAGGGCCCTGCGCGAGGCGATTTCGGGCCGATTGGCCAGGGCGATGGGCATCAGGTCGTCGAGCGTCCGTCCCGGGTCGATCAGCGAGACTTGCGAGTGGTCATGCTCCAGGGGCTGGACCACGGCCCTGGGGTCGAGCCGGAGGACCTGGGTGAGGTCGGCGCTGGCGACCCGCCACTCCTGCCGGGCCTGGACCGCCCTCTGCTCGAGGTCGGCCAGGAAGTTCCGGGCCCGGTCGACCTCGACCTTGGAGACGAGCTCGCCGCTGAGATCGGCAATCCGAACGACCAGGACGCGGCCCATCTCGACGTTGTACAGCGCCCCCGCGTAGATTCCCCGGAATTGGTGGACGCGGAAGTAGGCGTCGGCGGTTTGCATCAGGGCATCATTCTTGGCCGACTGCACGTCCCAATGCGCCGAGTTCAGCATCCGGCGGGCGACCAGCGGTTCGTAGATGGCGTCGGTCAGGTTGATGTTGAGGTTGGCGCCGACGCCCGCCATGAAATAATTGACGCTGGGCGCGGTCATGATCCCCTTGTTGAAGTCGGGGCCGCCTCCGTCATGTCGGGTGAAGTTGGCCCCGAACATGGCCGTGGGGATCCAGAGAACCTTGGCCCGGGTCAGGTCCGCCTCGGCGATCCAGGCGCTGGCCTGGGCGGCGGCGACGACCAGCGGGCGGGCGTCGGAGAGTCGCAGTGCCGTGGCCAAGTTGATCGGGAAGCGGACGTCGGCCGGGTCGAACGGGACTTCCTTCAGCTTGATGTTGCCCGACAGGGGGGGAGGGCCCGCGGAAACCAGACCGCTCCCCGGTGGACGACCCGGTGAGGATGTCGATGGAGCCGGAGGCGGCAACGCCTGCGGAAGGTCCTCGATGGCTCGTCCGGTGGAGGCGGTCGCGTTCGGTGGCGGTACCCGGCGGCCCTGGGACGGCGGGAGGATGGGCCCCGGAGACGGCAGGTCGCGACCACCCTGCCTCATGAACCGCTCGATGGCGGGCGAGACCGTCGAGGGCAGGGAATCGATCGTCAGGCCCGACGGGAATGGGCCTTTGATCGCCGACGAAGGGAGGATGGGCGGCTCGGCGGTCAGATTTTGCGAGGGGGCGGTCGGAAGCTGGGCTGAGGCGTCGCGGGGCAACCCCCCGACGACAAACCACGCGACGGCGACGAGCCAGGGCAGGGGTTTGCTCTTGTCCATGGCTCTCCGCGTCCCCTCCGGAAGGGTCCCGCTCTGGGCGCTCAAAAGTATCCGCCGAAGTCATTGCGATTGGTCTTCGCCGAGACGAATTCATAGATCGCCGTGTCGGGCAGGCCGAACTTAATCCCCTTACCTCCTTGTGCGCCGGGGCCGAACTGCACGATGTGATCGAGGGTCCGGTCGATCGTCGCGGGATTGTATTTGATCCGGAGGAAGATCCCGGACGGCCCCGGGATCGCCACCGACCGCGCGCCGGCCAGGCTGAACACGTAGCCGGAATGGACCTGGGAGGGGAGCGGATAATATTCCTTGGACAGGATGTAGAAGATGTAATCCTGCCCCGGCTTCCATTGCTCGTCGCCCGTCAGGATCGGGTAGGTGTGGCGATCATTGGGCAAGCGGACGAAGAAATTGCTGTTCGCGTCGAAGGTCTGCGCGGTGCCATTCCTGACGGCCACATAGAGCACGTTATAGATCTGGCCGGCGACCGGCCGTTTGGTCTGGACCCGGACATGTCCGAAGGGGGGAGTGAGGTGGTTATTGTAACGGTTCGGGTTCGTGATCCGGTAGACGAGGAACCCTGTAGTCGGCTTCTTGGTCGTCGCCTTCGCCGAGACGGTCAATTCGGCCGTCGCCTTCACCGAGACGGTCGATTCGGCCGTCGACGTCGCGGGATGGCTTGATGGCGTCGGGTGCCCGACGGCCGCCACCGAGACGCCCCCGCTGCAGAGCCTCCTCCCTTCCATCGGCTCAAGAGAGGGGCGCCATTTCTCGATCGAACGCGAAGCCATGGGCGGTGATCCTCATGCGTATCCGAGGAATTCAGGGCTATTCCGGTGGCCGCCGGCGAAGCCGGATCATGATCAACGGGTAGCCGGCGGCGGCCCGTCGCCGACCGGGGGCAGATAGCCCGGCCGGCTCGTGTCGACCGGCAATGATTCGCCGGGCGGCCGGAGCGAGGCGACCTCGCGGGCCGGATAGCCCAGGGCGTGGAACAGCTCGAACTGCGCCCGGTTGTATTCCGCCACAGTGCTGAAATACTGGTCGAAGGCGAGCTTGAGGAGTTGGAGGGCGAAGACGGCCTCCTGGGGCCGATTGACCAGGACGAGCACATTTCCCAGCCGTGTCGTCTGCCGCAGCCCCTCGTAGTTGCCATTGAAGGTGACGATGGCCGTCCTCATGGCCCGGTCGGCCTGGAGGATCCGGACCGCGGCCGACTGGACCCGGGCCTGGGCCCGGGTGACGTCGGCGGCCACCATGTCCTGGGTCCTCCAGAACTCGATGATCGCCCGGGATTCTTGGCCGCGCTGGGCCTTGATCCGGGCGAGATTGCCGATCCCCAGCCCTTCGAGCTGCCAGAGTGGCTGGGCACTGAGGTCGACCCTCCCGACAAACTGGTTGAGGCTGCTGTTGGGCCCGATGCCGAAGATCCCGGCCTGGAGCAATTCGTTGGGGGTCTGGAAGCCGTGGATCAGGACGTTGGGCAGGACCATCCGACCCTTCTCGCGGCGGATTTCCTGGGCCCTCGCCTCGATCAACGCCCGATGGGAGGCTAGTTCCGGCCGATTGGTCAGCGCGACCGGCATCAGGTCATCGAGGGGCCGACCCGGGTCGATCAGCGTGATCTGGGCATGGTCGTGTTCCAGGGGCTGGACCACGGCCCTGGGGTCGAGCCGGAGGACCTGGGTGAGGTCGGCGCTGGCGACCCGCCACTCCTGCCGGGATTGCACGGCCTGCTGCTCGAGGTCGGCCAACAAGTTCCGGGCCCGGTCGACCTCGACCTTGGGGACGAGCTCGCCGCTGAGATCGGCCACTCGGATGACCAGGTCGCGGCCCAGTTCGACCGCGTAGAGGGCCCCGGCATACATCCCCCGATTCTGGTGGACGCGGAAGTAGGCGTCGGCGGTCCGCATCACGGCATCATTCTTGGCCGCCTGGACCTCCCAGTGGGCCGAGTTGAGGACCTGCCGGGCGACGAGCGGCTGGAATATCGCGTCGGTCGTCGAGATATTCCCGGCCAGCCCGCCGCCGGCGTAGAAGAAGTTGACGCTGGGCGCGGTCATGATCCCCTTGTTGAAATCGGGGCCGCCGCCATCGTGCCGGATGTAATCGGCTCCCAGGTTGAGCGTCGGGATGAACAGGAGCTTGGCCCTGGTGAGTTCGGCCTCGGCGATCCAGACTCCGGCCTGGGCCGCCGCGACGATCAGCGGGCGGGCGTCGGAGAGTCGCAGTGCCGTGGCCAAGTTGATCGGGAAGCGGACGTCGGCCGGGTCGAACGGGGCCGGCTTCAGCGTGATCCTGCTCGCCAGGGAGGATGCGCTCACGGCCGATGGGCCACCGCCCTCCGGTCGGGGCGACGATGGTAGCGCCGGGGGAAGTCCCGGAGGATCCGTCCCCATGTCCGGGCTGGCCGACCGGTGCGGCGGGGCCTGTCCTCGCGATTCGGGCAGGGCCCCGGAGAGTAACAGACATCCTACGGTCATCCATGACCATGCGGCTCGAGTCATGAGGTCCAGCCTACCCCGTCCTGGGGACATTGTCGCGATCGCTCGAGTTCCACCTCGGTCGATCATTCAGGCGATCCAGGCCTCATTCCGGCCAATCCAGGCCGATGATCGAGGGCTTCTCCCGAGCGATGGTCCACTAGTGACTTTCGGCAAGTTGGCGAATCGGGTCGATCAATTTTTCCGGAATAATCGGATTAGTCCGCACTCACGACCCGGGATGAGCACCGCCCGGGGGAGTTTCGGCGGTCGCGTCCTTGCCGGCAACCCCCTTTTTTTCGTCGCCCTTGGAGACCTCGATGGGCTCGTCTTCCGCGAGGATGGAGAGGTCGCCGAGGATCACATGCTCCGACCCATCGACGGGAGACCAGGCCCCTCCCCCCTTGAGGGTCGAGGGACGCCGGATGTCGATGACCTCGATCCACTCGCCGTCGCTGACGCCCGTCCTTATCTCGGCCTTCTTCGCATGGCCTTCCATCAGCATCCAGCAAAAACTCTTGTCGCCCGCAAAGGCCAGGGCCGAGACGGGGAGTGCGCGGACGTCAGGACGTTCTATAATTACATTTGTATAAGAATACATCCCAGGGAGGAGCTGGCCATCGGGATTGGGAAGGTCGATCTCGGCCCGGAGCGTCCGGCTCTTGACGTTGAGGGCCCAGGATGTCCGGGTGACCGAGCCGGGGATGGGCTCGTCGCGATAGGCCTTGGCCAGGACCGACGCCTTGGCGCCGATCTTGACGTAGTTCGCGTCCGACTCGGGGATGTCGACGAAGATCCGGACGATGTCGGTCCGATCGACCACGTAGATCGGGGCGGCCCCGCCGGGCGAGAGGTCGGGCGAGCGATTCATGGCGGTGGGGTCGCCGGTGTTGGGCAGTACGAAGTCGGACGAGTTGGCGTTGCGGACCACGATGATCCCGTCGAAGGGGGCATGGAGCGTGAGATAGCCCACCCAGGCCTCGAGCCGCTTCGCTTCGCTCGTGGCGACGCCCAGCTCGGCCCTGGCCACAGCGACGTCGATCTTGGCCTTCCCGAGCTTGGACTCGCTCGCGAGCAGGTCGGCGGCGGATCGGTCGATGCTCGACTTCGCCGCGTCCTTGGAGGCGAGCGCCGACTTCCACTGGTTCGTCGACTCCAGCAGGATCTGGGGGTCGATCACCCCTCGCTTGACCTCTCGATCGAGCCGCTTGACCTCGGTGTCCCAGCGCTCGGCCTCGGCCTCGTACTTGCCGAGGATCGCCTTGGATTCGGCGAGCGTCGCCCGGGCCGCCTCGACGTCGGCTTCGGCCACCTCGACGAGCTGCTTGGCCAGCTCGATCCGCTCCTCGTCGAGCTTGACCGTTGCTTTCTTCGTGCCGAAATCCTCCACCATCTCGGGAACGAATAGCGTGGCCAGGGTCTGACCCTTCTTCACCTTATCGCCGATGTCGACGATCCAGTTCTCGATGTAGGCTGTCATCTTCGGGTAGATCGAGGTGCGTTCGTAGCTCTGGATGAAGCTCGGCTGGCCGACGGTCCGGATGATCGTCCGCAGCGAGGGGCGGACCACCCGGACCTTCGGCGGGTTGGCGACGCTCTCATAATGCGAATCATCCTTGTGGCCGCAGCCGGGTACGGCCAGCGCCGCCAGCCCGAGCGCGGGGGCGATGTAGCGGGCGAGCCGGCGAAGCGTCAATGGCCGCCAGGATAGTCGCATCGAGGTCCTCCGAGAGTTTGGGAGCCGGGCGGGAGCAATCGCCCGCGAAATCCGCGCGGGCTGCGGTCGAAGCATGAGAATTTTAACAGTCGGCCGGTCCATCATGCCCCTCCTTCGGGATGGGCGTCCGGCGAGTCATGGGCCGTGCCCGGCGGGCGGACATGCCCCGAGTGGGGGCCAATTTCCGACCCGCCCGTCGACGATCCAGCGTCCTCCTCTCCGGGTGGCTTCTGGAAGCCCAGTGCGACCTTGAGATCGTCGACCGTATAGTGCGTCACCAGATCGCGACGCTTCGACCGGGCCTCGTCGAGGATTTCCCGGAGGAATTGGAGCGCGTCCTGGTCCTTGTGATCATTGCGGCCGTCGTGGGTGGCTCCGGTGACCGCGTGGCCGTTGGAGCCGCCCTGGCCATCGGATTGCCCGCGGTGCTTGCCGGGGGGCTCGTTGAGGAAGACCGTGGGGTCGTAGTGCTTGCTCTCGGGGTCATCGGGGTAGATCGAGGGGGAGTGGGCCTCCTTCTTGCCGATCACGAGGGCGAAGATCGAAGGGAGCACCAGCAGGGTAGCGAAGGTGGACATGATCAGCCCGCCGATGACCGCCCGGCCGAGCGGGGCCTGCATCTGGCTGCCCTTCTCCAGCGCCAGGGCCATCGGCACCATGCCGATCGACATGGCACAGGCGGTCATCAGGATCGGCCGGAGTCGATCCGAGGCGCCGATGATCGCCGCCTCGTGCGATCTCGATCCCCCCTTCCAGTGCTCGTCCATGAATGTCACGAGCATGACCGAGTTCGACACGGAAACGCCCAAGCACATGATCGATCCCATGAACGACTCGATGTTCAGCGAGGTCCCGGTGACGTAGAGGATCGTCGCGATCCCCGCCATCACCCCCGGCACGGCGCCGATCGAGATCAAGGCGAGCCTGAGCGACTGAAAGTAGGCCGTCAGGAGGATGAAGATCACGAAGACCGCGACGCCCAGGCCGATCCCCAGCGACTCGAACATCTCGATCATCGGCGGGAGCTGCCCCATGGGCTCGACCCGGACGCCGCGGGGCGGCTCGCCGGCGGCCTTGATCGCCTCGGCGACCTGGCGAGAGGCCCGCCCCATGTCCTCCCCTTCGACGTTGGCCACCAGGGTCAGGTATCGCTGGGACATATCGCGGTCGACCTCGCCGGGCCGGACGCCTCGGTGGACCGTCGCCACGTCGCGGATCATCAGGTTGACCAGCGGGTTGACCGACTCGATCGGCAGCGTCTCGATGTCCTCCGGCTTGTCGAGCCGCAAGGGCGGGATCTGGAGCTGGACCAGGTAGTCGAAGCCGGTCTTCTCGTCGATCCAGTAGTTGAGCGAGGCGAACCGGGTCGAGGCCGTCGCCATCACCAGGGCGTGCCTCAGATCATCGACTTTGGCCCCGCTCAAGCCCGCCTTCTCGCGGTCGATGACGATCTCCACGCTGGGATAATCGAGCGCCTGCTGGAACTCGATGTCGCGGAGGAAGGAGATCTTCCTCATCTCGCCGGCGATCTTCTCGGCGTGCTGTCGGACCTGCTTCAAGTCCGTCCCTACCACCCTGATGGCGATGGGAGAGGGCGAACCAAAGCTCATCACGCTGGTCACGATGTCGCCGGGCTCGAACCCGAATATCGAGGTCTTGGCCTGCCGCTCGGCCTCAGCCTTCTCCAGGCCCCCCTTCTCCAGACGATCGGCCATCCAGGGGATCACCCGCTCGGGCAAGATCTTGCGGAGTCGCTCGCGGAATGGCGCGAGCTTGATCTTGGTGTCCTCGCGGAACGCCACGCGAAGCTGGCCGTCGTCGGGCCCCCTCATGAAGAGCACCATGTTGTCGATGCCGAAATTGGTCGCGACCTGCCCCACGTACCCCATCGTGATCTCGATGTTCTCCGCCTTGGCTTCTTCCTCGATCACTTCCAGGCACTTCACCGCCATCTCACGGGTCAGCTCGAAGTTCGAGCCGATCGGCGGACGGAATCGGAGCACGAACTCCCCCGAGTCGATCTGCGGGAACAGCTCGGTCCCGAGCTGCAACCCCAGCGACGCGAGGATCACGGCGCACGCCACTAGGTACACGGGCACGACCAGGAGGCGGAGCCCGACGAACCAGCCCACCAGCTTGCGATAGCCCTTGAGGACCTTGCCGAAGACGCCCGCCTCCTCGTCGTGATGACCCATCGGCCTGAGCAGGGCCACGCACATGATCGGCACGAAGGTGCTGGACAGGAAGTACGACGAGATCATCGCGAACCCGACGGCCAGGGTGAGCGGCATGAACAGCGAGCGCAGAGGGTCGCTCATGATGAATGCCGGGATGAATACCGAGAGGATACACATGAGCGCCAGCAGACGAGGGACCGCCGTGATCAGGCTGCCGTGGAGGACCGCCGAGGCGATATTATCGGTCCGCTGCATCTGGACATGGATGTTCTCGACCGTCACGGTCGATTCGTCGACGAGGATGCCGATGGCCAGCGCCATCCCTCCCAGCGACATGATGTTGATCGTGTTGCCCGTGATCCAGAGCCCGAAGAGCGAGCCGAGTAGTGCCAGCGGGATATTCGAGACGACGACGATCACGCTCCGAATGTCGCGAAGAAATAGGAGGATCATGAGGCCGGTCAGCCCCGCGCCGATAAGCCCTTCGGTCGCCACGCTCTCGACGGCGGCCACCACCGTGGGCGACTCGTCGAACTCGAAGTTGACCTTCACGTCCTTGGGCACCGCGTCGCGGAACAACGGCATCGCCTTGCGGATATCGGCCACGACCGTCAGCGTCGAGCCGGTATCCTTCTTGATGATCGGCAGGTAGACCGATTTTTTCCCATTAACCAGGGCATAACCATAGGTAATGTCGGTGTCGTCACTGATCGCCGCCACGTCGCGCAGGTAGACGTTCTCTCCCAGCTTCAGCGGGATCTCGCCGAGCTTCTGGATGTCGCCGATCGTCGCGTTGTTGGCGACGATCGGCATCGAGTCCTTCACGTAGATGTTGCCGGCCGGGATGACGGTGTTGCCGCTGGCCAGGGCCTCGGTGACCTTCTCGGGGGTCAGGTTGTAGTCCAGGAGCTTCTGGGGGTCAACGTTGATGACGATCGATCGCATGTTCGGGCCGAACGGCGAGATTGCGACCGTGCCCGGGACGTTCTTCTGCACCAGGGGGCGGATGACGTTCTGCGCCAGGTCGCCCATTGCTCCCAGCGACGTCGTATCGCTCTCGAAGACGAGGTAGCCGACCGGGACGCTGCCGGCGTCCATCCGCATGATCATCGGCGGCAGCGTCCCCTTGGGCATCCACGACATGGCCCGGTCGGACATCGCCACGACCTGGGCCATCGCCTGGCCCATGTCCGTGCCCGGTTCGAACGACAGCTCGCAGAGGGCGACCTGCTGGATGTTCCTGGTGTTGATGTCGCTCACGCCGTCGACGTATTGGAAGTACAGCTCGAGCTCGTTGACGATGAACCCCTCGACTTGGTCCGGGCTCATCCCGATGTAGTCGAGGAAGACGTAGATCTTCGGGACATTGAGCGAGGGGAAGATGTCGACTCGCATCCGCTGATAAGCCAGGGTGCCGCCGCTGATCAGGGCCACGACCAGCATCAAGGTCGTGACCGGACGTCGCATGGCGAATACTGTAGGATTCATCTTCATGACTCACATCGAGTGAATGCTCCCACCGCCTGTAGGCGGGGGCTTCGTTCTAACGAGCTCAAGTCCCGCTCCGAGCAATGCTCGGCCCCAGTCTTATCCGCCAGAGGCGGGCTGGAAGTCCCCCATGCTCCACGCGGAAGTTCCCCGGACCCGACTCGCCCTGGTTGGCGATGTAGCCCGCCACCGCCTCGTTGCTCACGTTCCTTTGCCTCAGCAGATGTATCCGCGACCCCAGAACTCCTCCCGCTGCCCGACGAACTCCTGCAGCATCTCCTACGCCGCCTTCCCCGCAGCTCCGCACCGGCCGGCTGAGCGTCACGCTCGGCGAGATCGACATCGGCAGGTGCACGTGGTCCTTGCAGATCTGGCTCTTCAGGATCTGCACATCATGCGTCCCGCAGACCTTCCGGATCAGCTCCCGGGGCCGCTTGCCGATCGGCCCGACCGGCACCGGCTTGCGGTACTTCGTCGCCCAGGCCAGGTGCGGGTGGATCTCGAAGTCGCGACGCGATCGATGACGGTACTCGTTCATGGACGACGATTGTAACGACTTGCCACGCTAAAGCCTCCGCCTGAGGGCGAGGGTTTCAAATCTCCATGCAAGTGACAATCAACGGGGTGGTGGAGGCGGCATCGAGGCGCCGGTGATCGATCTGAAGTGGGACCGGACGACCGCCATCATCGCTACAGGCGTCATCAATTCGACATGAAGACCCTTTATCGGTCGACCTGGGAAAGCTCGGGCACCGAAAACGAAGGATCTCCGGCAAGAACCGGCGAACGAGCACGGCCCTTCCACCGGATGGAGGGGCCCGGTCAGACTTGCGTCATCAGGGAGACGAGCCGATCGAAGTCCACCGGCTTGACCAGGGGATGGTCGAAGCCCGTCTCGCGAGAGCGGCTGCGGTCCTCCTCCTGGCCGTACCCCGAGACGGCGATAATGACCGCCCCCCGACAGCAGGGTTTCTCGCGGAGCGTGCGTGCCACCTCGTAGCCGTCCAGGCCGGGCAGGCCGATATCCAGGAGGACGAACTCCGGCCTCGAGATGCGGGCCGCTTCGACGGCCGAGTGCCCGTCGTGCGCCATCCGTACCTCGTTGCCGAGGAGCTTTAATAGCTTCGCCATCCCACGGGCCGTGTCCATGTTGTCGTCCACCACGAGGATGCGGGAGCCCCGCCTCGCCGGCATCTGCGCCTCGGGCTGTTGCGATGCGAGAGCGGGCGACCTCGCCGCGGGCAAGGTCACGGTGAATGTGCTCCCCTTGCCGGGGCCCTCGCTCCGGGCCGACACGCCGCCGCCGTGCAGCTCGGCGAGCTTCTGCACGACCGTCAGCCCGATGCCCAGGCCCCCCTCCGAGCGGGCGATCGAGCGTTCCCCCTGGGCGAACAGCTCGAACATCTGGGGGAGCTTCTCGGGCGGGATGCCCATCCCGTCGTCTTCCACCGTGATGACGATGTGCTCCCCGTCTCGCCGCGCCCCGAGGCGAAGTGGACTTCCCCAGGGATGGCGGGCGCCCGGATAAGAGCGTACGCTCGAACCCAGGAGTCCACTGATGCCGACGACACGACGAACTTTCACCCCCGAGTTCAAGGCTGAGGCCGTCAAGCTTGTTACTGAGCAGGGACGCAGCTTCGTCGAGGTTGCCCGCGACCTCGACATCGGCGAGAGCACACTGCGAGGTTGGAGGCAGGCCCTGGCCAAAAACGGCCCCCACGCCTTCCCGGGACGCGGGAATCCGCCCGCCCTGGAAGAGGAACTCCGCCGTCTGAGGGCCGATGTCAAGCGACTCACAATGGAGCGTGACATCCTGAAAAAAGCGACGGCCTTCTTCGCCAGGGAGTCGTCATGAGATACGACTTCATCCAACGCCACCAGGAGCGATGGCCGGTCCGGACGATGTGCCGGGTCCTGCGTGTCTCCCCAGGTGGTTATTACGATTGGCGAGGAAGGCCGAAGAGCCTCAGGACGCAACGACGCGAGGCCCTGGTCGTGGCGATCCAGGCCGTGCATCAGCAGGTCAAGGCCCGCTACGGCAGCCCGAGGATCCACGCCGAGCTAGTGGCTCGGGGGACCCCCTGCTGCGTCAACACCGTGGCGAAACTGATGCGAAACCACGGAATCGCCGCCAAGACGAAGCGGAAGTTCCGTGTCACGACCGACTCGAATCACCGTCGCCCCGTGTCCGAGAATGTGCTCAATCGTCAATTTGAACCGGAGGCCATCAATCAGGCCTGGACGGCGGATATCACCTATGTCGCGACCGGCGAGGGCTGGCTGTACCTGGCGGCGGTGGAGGACCTCCACTCGCGGCGGATCGTGGGCTGGTCGATGAGCACGCGGATCGACAGCCGGCTGGTGGTCGACGCCCTGGATATGGCGTTGGCCCAGCGTCTGCCGGGCGAAGGGCTGGTGGCCCATTCGGATCGTGGCAGCCAATACGCCAGCGAGCACTACCAGGGATTGCTCGCCAGGCATGGGATCATCGGCAGCATGAGCAGGCGGGGCAACTGCTGGGACAATGCGCCGATGGAGAGCTTTTTCGCGAGCCTGAAGAAGGAACTTTCACGCGGCGAGTTTTTCGCGACGAGAGCCGAGGCACGAACCGAGCTGTTCGAGTACATCGAGGTGTTTTACAACCGATTGAGAAGGCATTCCGCGTTGGGATACCTCTCGCCAAGCGAGTACGAACGAGTCGCTTAAAACGTTAACCGGGCGCCCGCCATCCCTGGGGAAGTCCACGTGAAGCGTCATCGTCCTCCAAGCTCAAGTCCTGGCATCTCGACCGGTCCGCTGTCGTCTACATCCGCCAGTCGACGCCGCAGCAGGTCCTCGAGCATCAGGAATCCACGGCCCGCCAATATGCCCTGGCCGATCGGGCCGTCGACCTGGGATGGTCGCGGGCCCAGGTCCACGTGATCGACGACGACCTGGGTAAGAGCGGGCAATCGATCGAAGGGCGGCCGGGGTTCCAGCGGTTGCTCGCCGAGGTCGCCCTGGATCGGGTGGGGTTGATCCTCGGGCTGGAAATGAGCCGGTTGGCCCGGTCCTGCAAGGATTGGCACCACCTGATCGATCTCTGCGCCCGATTCCGCGTCCTGCTCGCCGACTCGGAATCGATCTACGATCCGACCGAATACTCGGATCGCCTGCTGCTCGGGCTGACCGGCATGATGAACGAAGCGGAGCTGCACATCCTCAAGCAGAGGATGTACCAGGGGAAATTGAACAAGGCACGTCGCGGGGAGTTGGTGGTCGCCGTCCCGGTCGGGTACGTCAAGTCTCCGGCCGGAGAGGTCACCCTGGACCCGGACGAGCAGGTCCAGGAGATCGTCCGGCTGGTCTTCGATCAGTTCGATCGGCAGGGGACGGTGCACGGCGTCCTCCGTCATCTGATCGCCTGCGGCATCCGAATGCCGTTACGTCGGCGCGGCGGACCCGATCGGGGGGAACTGGACTGGCGGCCTCCGGGCCGGGAGACCGTCCGCCATATCCTCCGCCATCCGATCTATGCGGGAGCTTACGTCTATGGATTCCGCCCGGTCGATCCTCGCCGCCGGAAGCCCGGAAGCCCCAAGAGTGGCCGTGGCTGCGGCCTGGCTGCGGAGGAATGCCAGGTCTTCTTGAGGGATCGGTATCCGGCGTACATCAGTTGGGACCAGTTCGAGGCGAATCGCAGTCGGATGGCGGCGAACCGGTCGCGAGCCGAGTCTCCCGGCGCGGTCCGGGACGGGGCCGCCCTGCTGGCGGGGGTCGTGCGGTGCGGACGATGTGGGCGTCGGATGTACGTGCGTTACAGGCGGAGCGGTCGCTGTCCCACGTACGTCTGCAGCATGCTGCGGTCGGACCATGGCCTACCCCTGTGCCAATCGGTCTCGGCGATCGAGGTCGAGGCCTGGGTCGCCCAGGAGGTACTGGAGGCCTTGCAACCGGCGGCCCTGGACGCCAGCCTCGAGGCCGCGTCACGGGTCGATGAGCAGCGATGCCGGGTGATCCACGACTGGGAGCGTCGGGTCGAGAGAGCGCGGTACGAAGCCGATCGGGCCGGCCGGCAATACCAGGCTTGCGAGCCGGAGAATCGCCTGGTGGGCCGCACCCTGGAGCGTCGCTGGGATGAGGTGTTGCAGGCCGCCCGGATGGCGGAGGAGGACTTCGATCGTTTCCTCAGGGAGCAGCCGCGGATCTTGGGCGAGGCCGATCGAGAGCGGATTCGCCGGCTGGCCGTGGAAGTCCCTGCCTTGTGGCATGCCCCCACGACGACGCACGCGGACCGACGCCAGATCGTGAGGCTCCTGATCGACGGGGTGGTGCTGACCGTCGATTCGGGCAGTGATCATGTGGGGGCGCGAATCGAATGGGCCGGAGGGGCGGTGCGAGAGAGGACGCTGCCCAGGGAAGTATTCGGATACAAGAAGCAACGACAATGGGAACCGCTTTCAGGCCGGCTCGCGGCCCTGCACGGCCTGGGAGAGACGCCCTGCGTGATCGCGACGATCCTCGACCGGGAAGGCTTTCGGCCGCCAAAGCGGGCGACTCGTTTCACCGACGGGATAGTACGGCGGCTGCTTCACGAGATGGGGTTGAGGCCGCGCATACCGCATCAGACGAGCGCGGGCGTCCTGTCGACGGGCGAGGTGTGGTTGCACGACCTGGCGCAGACCCTGACCTTGTCGCCGTACACGTTGCACGGCTGTCGGAGGAAGGGCTGGCTACACGCGCGCCAACTGGGTGGGCGTGGCGGTCCATGGGCGTTGTGGGTCGACAGAGCTGAGCTGGACCGTCTGCGGGACTTGAAAGAATGCCCCCGGCTCTGGAATCATCAGGAGCAGCTGGCGCGATTGCGAACACCCGGGCCGCGTGGCGACTGAACTTGTCTGCCCGTCTCGGGGGGCGAGGCGATGTGACTCGCTCCCCCTCTCACACAACTTGTCACCTGGAGGGCAGTATGACTGGTCCATCGAGAATGGCTGCCACTGGACCCTCGACGTGACCTATCGCGAAGACGAGTCGCGCCTCCGCGAGAAGCTCTTGAGCGAGAACATGGCCTGGCTGAACCGATTCAGCCTCTCGCTCCTGAGACAGCACCCCGGCCGCCAAAGCGTCGCCATGAAGCGACGAAGCTGCGGATGGAGCAACGACTTCCTCATGCAAGTCGTCAAAGCATCAATGTATTAGTGTGCGCTGGCCATGGTGTCCATCTCCGCAGTGGCCATAGGCATAGTGAAATGTCATGGTCGGCGGATTGCAAGATCAACTGAATTCGGCTGAAGGCTTGCCATTCTCCGAGCATCCCGACCGAGCGGGGCTGGTCGCCCTGCCCCACGCCTCGGCGGCTGTAAGACGCCCCGACACAGCGTCGGGCCGAGACGTTGGGCGATGGGATCTCGCCTTGTGAGCCTAGATTACGTCACGCGTGATTGCAATTCACGATTTCCCTCATGCGTGTCGATTTTCGTCAACTCAATGATATCATGCAATCGATGGCGGCATACGATGAGAGGGACAGTTGGGGGACGCGAAGGTGCGTCCCCGATCACCGCAATCCTACGAAGAGGAGTGATCAGCGATGCCGCTGACCCTGGACATCACGAGAGGAGTCCAACCCTTGTCGGACCACCGCTTACGTCGATCAGCCACGCTGGTCCGTGACGAGGCCAGGGCGCTGGCCGATGCCGATCCCGCCGACGCTGGCCGATACCGGCAGGCCGCGTCGGGGCTTGAAGCGGCGCTGAGGGATGGCGGGAATCGAGAGACGATCCTGAGAGTTTCGCCGTTCGTGATCGAACGTTCGGGGCGTTTTCGGACTATCGTCGAGATGATCGAGGACGAGCCCGGCGACGATGAGGCCCGGCGACGATTAGCACGGCTGCTGCTACGGGCCCTGGAGTGGCGGTGAGAAGAGCGTCATTCCATCACCACTCTGCCCCGAACGATTTCCCCCTGCCCCGGGAAACTCGACACGCCGCCGTTGGTCGAATTTCCCTGCCCCACCCACAAGCGGCTGACTCTTAATCAGCCGCTATGCAGCACGCGACTGAAAATCGCGGTGTCGGCCCTGGTTTTGAAGGCCAGGCCCGGCGCGGGCTCCGGGGACAACCGGGGGCGATCCTGCACCGTGAAGGTTGCCCCGAGAGAGCGTCATCCTGCACCGTGAAGGAACCGATCTTGGGAAGGGCGTCCTGCACCGTGCAGGACGGGAACTCATCCCCCGGACGGAGCCGCCCGAGATGCCAGCCGTCACGATCACCGCCCTGAACCAGAAGGGGGGCGTGGGCTAGAGCTCGACGACCTTCCACCTGGCCGGGACGCTCGCCAGCCAGGGGCGTAGCGTCTTACTCCTGGACATGGACCCGCAGGCCAGCTTGACCCAAGCCTTCATCGGCCCCGACGCCATGAGGGCGCTCTCGGCCCGCCAGTCGATCGCCTCCCTATTCGGGGACGACCTGGCCCCGTCGCCGGACCGCCTGATCCGGGCGACGGCCTTCCCCTGGATCTCGATCGCGCCCGGCTCGGTCCACCTGACGAGCTTCAACGTCCCCGATCCCCACCGATCCCCACGGGACCAGCAACGCGCCCTGGCCCTGTTCGTCGGCGAGGTCCGCGACGGGTTCGATTTCATCCTGGTCGACTGCCCCCCGAACCTTCACTTGTGCTCGTGGGCCGCGCTGGTCGCCAGCGACTCGATCATCGTCCCACTCCAGGCCGAGGACTTCGGCTCGCAAGGGATCGCCAGCGTCCTCGACTCGATCGAGGCGGTCCAGGCGAAGGCGAATCCCGCCCTACGCCTCCTTGGTTATCTGCTCACGATGTTCAACCCGAGGCTGGCCATCCACAAGGCTTACGAAGGGACCCTCCGGGACCTCTACGGCGAGCAAGTCTTCCTGACGACGATCCCCCTGGCCACCGACATGAAGGAGGCCATCGCCCTCCGCAAACCGATCGTCGCACACAAGCCGAAGGGCGTATCCGCGAAGGCCATCAAGGCGCTCACCGAGGAGATCGTCGAGCGTTCCTCCTGCACCGTGCAGGAGACTCACATGATCGCCAGCCGGGAGGTCGCGTGATGGCCAAGGACCAGGACTTCCGCAACCGGTTCGGCGCGAACCTGGCCGAGTCGATGGGCGCCAATCGAGTGAGCGGGGCAGGGGGGCCGACCGCGGACGACAAGCCCGACCGCCTCGACGGGACCGAGCGGCTCAGGGCGGCCGCCACCATCGAGGTCGAGCGGATCATCCCCGACCCGGACCAACCCCGGAAGGAATTCGACGAGGACGCCATCGATCGGCTCGCGGCGAGCCTCAATGAGCACGGCCAGATTCAGCCCATCGCTGTCCGTTGGAGCGAGAGCATGGGCCGATATCTCATCGTCTCGGGCGAGCGTCGCTGGAGGGCCTCCGTGAAGGCCGGCCGGAAGACGATCGCGGCCGTGATCGTCGAGGGGGACCGGACCGATTCCCAGATCCTGGAGATGCAGCTCGTCGAGAACTGCCTCCGGGAAGACCTCCAGCCGATCGAGCAGGCCCGCGCCTTCCGGACACTCATGGCCCGCAACGGCTGGCCGGCCCTACGACTTGCGCAGGCGCTCCACATGAGCGAGAGCACCATCATCAAGGCGCTGGCCCTCCTGACGCTGCCCTGCACGGTGCAGGATCGCGTCGAGGCCGGAGAGCTCGCCCCATCGGTCGCCTATGAAGTCTCCAAGCTCCAGGACTCCGACGACCAGGCCGAGGTCGCAGCGCGGGTCGTGGCCGAGGGCCTGTCCCGGGCCGAGACCGCGAGGAGGTCCGGAAGGCCGCCAGTCGGCCCAAGACGACGACCGGGAAGAGCAGGGGGGCAAAGCCCCGGAAGATCACCGAGCGTGTCATCCGGACCGAGTCGGGCCCCAAGGTCACGGTCGAGTTCAAGCGAGGGCTCGACGGCCGATCGGTGCGGGTTGCTCTGGCCGAGGCTCTGGCCAGGATCGACGCCGAGCTGGAGTGCGACCAGGTCGCGGCCTGATTCCCCATGCACGCCTGGTATGCACCGGGGGTGGCTCCTCCATCCCCGGATCGGCATTCAGAAAACGGATGTTTTTGCAGACGGCGATTTTGGAGGTCAAACCCTACAAAACAAGCAATTTTAGTGTAGTTCATCGACCTCCCATCGGGGCTTAAAGGTTATTTCCGCGTGCACTGTGACAAGGCTTGGATCTTCAGCGGGTGCAAATCCCGCCCGGCATCTCAGTCGCTCCAGCCGGTAGCAATCGGAGCGGCGGTGGAGGCAACGAAACCGCCGGAGCCTTCGATGGAAAGGGTCGCCTCGGCGACCCCGCGAGCAGGCAGGCCGTAACGTGAGTGAACGCTGAGCAGGCCTCGAAAGTCTTAACGTGGGAGCCGACCCGCCGTTGAAACGGGGAAGGCCGCCGTCACTGGAGAACTGGGGGTCACACCCCGCGAAGCGACGCAAACCAGTGGTCCCACCGGGGTATTGGCGATGGCATGTCTGCAGAGGAGATCCAACGCAACACGGGAAGCCCCAAGCGGTGGAGGCGCGTGACCCCCAACCGGACTCTCGTGAGGGAAAGGCCGGGCCGTCGGGGTGACGGACAGGTCCGCAGTACCGTGGACGCCGGATAATGCCGGTCGAGGGAAGGGACCTGAGTTCAAGACCAGCGTTATAAAGAGCGCGAGAGCCGGGAGATTGGCGATGAGCCTCGTACCTCCACCAAAGGTTCAGAAACTCCAGACGGCGCTGCATGCCAAAGCGAAGGAATCGCCCAGTTATCGGTTCTACCGACTGTACGACAAGGTGTACCGACGAGACATCCTGGAGTTCGCCTACCTGCGCTGCCGCTCCAACGACGGCGCACCGGGAGTCGACGGCCAGACCTTCCAGGACATTGAGGCGTATGGCCGCGACCGGTGGCTGGACGAACTGACGACCGAACTGAGAATGCGAACGTATCAACCGAACCCCGTGCGCCGTGTTTTCATCCCGAAAGGCGATGGTAAGCAACGTCCGCTGGGAATCGGGTCGATCCGGGACCGTGTGACGCAAATGGCCGTGGTTCTGGTCTTGGAGCCAATCTTCGAGGCCGACCTTCAGCCTGAGCAACACGCCTACCGGCCAAACCACAATGCCCTGGACGCCGTCAAGGAAGTTTATGGGCATGTGAATACGGGGCATACAGACGTGGTCGATGCCGATTTGTCCGGCTATTTCGACAGCATCCCGCACGCCGAACTTGTCAAATCGTTGTCGCGACGCATCAGCGATCGGCACCTTCTGGGCCTGATCAAGATGTGGTTGGTGGCACCGGTGGAAGAGGCCGACGAACGGGGTCGAACGCGACGGACAACGCGGAATCAAGACGAAGGACGAGGAAGCCCACAAGGCTCTCCGCTTTCTCCGTTGTTGGCCAACGTGCACATGCGTCGGTTTATCGTGGGCTGGAAGATTCTCGGACACGAACAGCGGTTAGACGCTCACGCCGTCAATTATGCGGATGACTTCGTCATCTGCTGTCGCGGCACCGCCGACGAGGCGATGACCACGATGCGGGCGATGATGTCGAGGCTCCGGTTGACGGTGAAGAGACCAAGACGCGGCTGTGCCGTGTTCCCGAGGAGACGTTTGACTTTCTGGGCTATACGATCGGACGGTGCTACTCGGCGCGGAAGGGCCATCCCTTCATCGGGACGCGGCCGTCGGCGAAGAAGATCGCGAACCTTCGGGACGAGATCCGCGAGTTGACCGACCGCCGTTGGTTATGGATGGACGTCGAGGACCGAGTGGCCCGACTGAACCGGCTGTTGCTGGGCTGGTCGAACTACTTCTGTCTCGGCCCCGTGAGCCCGGCGTACTGCGCCATCGACCGGCATTGTCGCCAGCGGCTCCGCCAGTGGCTCTGCGCCAAGCACAAGGTGAGGAACCGGGGAACGTCACGGTTCCCCGATCAGTACCTGTACAACACGTTAGGACTGATTCGCCTGAGTGCTCGGACCAAGAGCTTTCCGTGGGCGAAAGCATGAGTTCTTGTCCGAGAGCCCGGTGCGAGAAAATCGCCCGCCGGGTTCGATGAGCGGGGAGTGGAAACGGAGCAGGGTGAGGCTATTGAGGCACCGGCGACCGAAAGGGCCGGCAACAGATAGGCCAAACCTACACCACCGCGTCACTCCTCGACTCTACACCAATCTGGGCGGTACCCTTACCTTTCTTCCCCCGATCTAGTTTTATGCCGGAAATGGAGTTAAACCATCCACCTCCACGTGCACGCAATTTCGCGGATCGTGGACTAGGCTTCGCGGTAGATGGGCTGTCCGGCTGATCTACCGAGGGTCGAAGATGTTCTTGCCCTTTCTCCCGCTCGCATGGTGCGCTCTCGGCTATCTACTCCTGGGCTGGGGCGAGGTCGCCGAAGCCACCCTCGCCTTCCTGGCATCGATCTCGCTGGCCTGCTTCATCCTGCCCAATCGAACCATTTCTGCGGATGCAGCATCATCGATGCCGGGATCGATTCGGTCCAGCTCGTTCGGCCGGGTTTCCAGACATGGATCGCGACTTCGACTCCGCCCCCGCCTTGCCCGGGAATCCCGCTCGGGATTCATCATCGCCGGGCCGGTCAACTCGAAGAGTCTCGCCGAACGGCGCGGATCGATTCATCCTACGCCTCGTCGCCACGAGAGGATCGCGAAGAATCTCCTCCGGACGACCGGGATACCCATGCTCCCGGTCGTCCTATATCGCTATGGCAACGTCGGACGCAAGTTTTCATCACTGGGCTACCCATGTTGCTCTCCAATCGCCTCTCGTGACTAGTCACTCCGCGTAGTGTGGTGAGTCACGGTCCACACGAACCCAGGCCGCGACGCCTACTGCCACGGCCAGAGTGCTTGGGGGTCATCGTAGCCCTCAGGCCGGCTATCGCAGCTTGGCCACGGCCCGCCGTTCCAGCTTCCTGGCCCACTCCCGCGTCACGCCCAGCCGGCCCCCCGCCTCCTGCAGGCTCATCGGCCCCCCGCCCTCCAGCCCGAATCGCAGGGACAGAAGTTCCCGCTCCCGCTCATCGAGCCGCTCGGCCATCCGAGATCGGAGGCCGGTCGCCATCTCATCCCGCTCGAGATCCCCATGAGGAGCCTCGTCCGGGCCGCAGACCTCCTCCAGTCCGCCGCCCGTCACGCCCTCATGGCCCTCCTCGGCCACCCGGGACTCCAACGCCTTCCTCACCATATCGCGTTGGGCCGCGGTCAACCCCAGCCGATCGGCCACCTGGTCGAATCGCGGCGCCTCGCCCGATTCGAGGATCAGGCCGTGCTCGGCCCGTCGCCACTTCCTCAGCAGATTGACCATGTGCGAGGGCAGTCGGATGGCGCGCGATCGGTTGGTCAACGCCGAGCAGATCGCCTCCCGGATCCAGTGGCGGGCGTGGGTGGAGAATCGGACGCCAAAACGGGGGTCGAACCGCTCGGCGGCCCGGATCAGGCCGAGGTTACCCTCACCGACCAGGTCGTCCAGGTCGAGGCCACGGTCCCGGAATCCGCGTGCGATGACGATGACCAGGCGGAGGTTGGCGCGGACCAGGCGGTCGCGGGCCGGCGAGTCGCCGCGGGCCGCGGCGGCGCCGATCCGACGCTCCTCGTCGAGAGACAGGAGGGCCTCGGGGCAGATCCAATGTCGGGGGGCGCGGGCGATCGGGGACGGTGAGGCGCACATCATCGTGGGCTCCATCGCGTTGGGCCGGGCTGGACGGCGTCCGGCAGGCAGTCGGTCGGCGACGGTCGTCGTCGCCGAGGTTGCCTGTTATAACCAAGATTGAGGCAGGTTTTCTACTGTCGTTTTGCCAAAATAAGAAAAACATCTTTCGTGCGGATGTGCCAATTTCCGTATACCCAGTGCCATGGAGGCTGATGCGGCATCACCGGGGCGTGGGGCGGGAATCGCGGGCACGATGTTATGTTATGGCCGTCTCGGATTCGATCACGCGACCCAATACGCCAAATCAGGCTAAGGCCCGCTCAGTCGTCCTCGTCCTCGAGGTCCCCGGCCAGGACCCGGGCCATCGCCTCGCACCAGGCCTTCGCCTGCGCCTCACCAGCGAAGTGGCCGTCCAGCACCAGCGGTTCGGGTCCCCAGCCGTCGCGCCAGACCCGCGCCGTGAAGCCGGCCCCCTCGGGCATCATCTCCACGCGATCGCCGCCGACTCGCCACCAGCGTCGGCGGCCCGAACGCCCCACCTCAGGCGTGGCCCTCGCTCGCTTGGCCGGGTCCTGGTCGGTTGGATCGGGCATGACGTCCCTCATCTCCCGGCATCCGCCGGGCGTTCGTCCCCGGAGACGGGGCGGCCTGGGCCTTCGATGTCCGGGTCGCTCATCCCCCCGGATCGGAGCTTGAACTCTTCAGGACATCCTAGTTCGCCCCTCCGTTGGGGTCCACGAGAAATCGCGAACCGGTGGTCGCGAGGTTCGAGGGAACCGGGCCCCGGGAGCATGGCGATGCGGGGCCGTGGCCCTTGGCCGCTTCGCCCCCGGGCCCGATGCAAGCAGATCAGGACGATGGACGGGGCCGCCTGGAGGTCTGGAACGAGGCGAGTTGGGAGGCCGACGATCCCCGCGAACGTCCGAGGCTCGCCCGGCACATCGAGGGGGGGGTCGTCGCCAACTCGGCCTCAACTGGAGGAACCGGGGCGCCCGAGCCTGCGCGAATATCGAGTCTTGATTCACACCCCATGCGAGGTGCGAGGCGTCATGACCTACGGCCATGCCGCTCACACGGCGACGAGCCGCGACGAGCCCGCCAACGCTCGCCGGGATTCCGCGCGCCACCCGGTGACGATCGCCGCCGGTGTCCTAGATTGCGCCCGGGGCAGATGACGATCCGCCTCGACCGGTAGTGAGCAAGATGTCCCTGCCCAAGCCAGCCGCGATGACCGAGTCGGGCAATCACCAGGCGAAACCGACCGGGGCGGTCGATCTGGCCGGACGGGTCTGGATCCTCCCCGATCCCATAGAATTTCACCGATTCAGCCGGGCGCGAGACCGACTCTCGCGAGCGATCGCCGCTAGTTCCGATGAGGACGCCCGGGACCGGCGTACGAGGACCCTCCGATGGACCACCGCGAATGCCTCTGCGTGCTGATCTCGCGATGCGTCGTGCTGATCGGCTACCATCACCAGAGGGCCCCGGCTGGGGCCGGCAGGGCGGAGATGATGTTCGAACTGGGATGGCTGGCGGCGGACGCCCGGCGTTGGGGCCTGAGGCCGGAGGTTGTAGCCGCGGGGGTTCTGGCCGAGTTGGGGCAGGAATACGGGTGCCCAATAGCTTCGGCATTGATCCTGGACATGGAGGAGGTCTTCGGACTTGTGGGGGCGATGGCCTGATTTGGCGGATGGCCCTCCGCGTGGCGTCGAGTCGACGGCCATGGATGCCACCAACAATATCCTATGATCAAACGGGCACTTTTCTACGCCGAAGATCCCGGCGATTCCCCTGCCAGCCCCATGGAATCATGACGCCCCGGCACAGCGTCGGGCCAGAACGCCAGATGACGAGATGTCATCCAAGGCAACCGTAATACTTATTAATACTCACGGCAACTACCTGTATCGACTGCCTACCGTCTCTCATTTCCCGATCTGCCGTAACTCCATCATGCCCTCGCGATCGATTTCCGTCCTATGAAACTTCAGTGAGGCGCCCTATTTGAGGAATTTCGGGTGAAGATCCAGCCATGATTATCACGACCCACCAGCCCGCCAGCGATGCCCGGCTGGCCGCCATGATCCGGTGCCTGGAAGGCTCCCTGCAGGGCGGCCACCCCGATGAGTACAGCGACCTGCTGAGGGCCATCTTCCGGCTGAGCCCGGCAGATCGCCGACGCCTCGACGAGGTCGACGAACGCCTCCGGCGGCAGCCGGCTCTTGTTCATCTCCCCTGACCACGGCGCCCGATGGCGGGCCGTCCCCAGGGTCGGTACCTCGCCGTTTTCGAATTCTGCCCTGCCCCATGGGCTGAGATGGTCTCCTAGCACTGGACAGCCCGGGGGCCTGGGTTTGTTACGGTCCCACGCCGGAATTCGCCGGGGTGAGCCCGCAGCGGTAGACCTAGTTCGGGGTCCGGTAGCCCAGCGATTGGTGGGGACGCTCCTCGTCGTAGAACCGGAAGTAGGCCGCCAGGCCCGCCTCCAGGTCGGGGACCCGTTCGTAATCCTTGATGTAGACGTCTTCGTACTTCACGCTCCGCCAAAGACGCTTGGCGAACGCGTTGTCCAGGGCTCGGCCGCGACCGTATCGGCTCACCGCGACGCCGGTCGCCTCCAATCGGCCGGTGTATTCTCGCGACGTGAACTATGAGCCTTGGTCCGTGTTGAAAGTTTGTCCGCTCCAGGCCGAAGACTTCGGCTCCCGGGGAATTTCGAATGTTCTCGACGCTATCGAGGCTATCCAGGAGGAGGTTAACCCGGACCTTCGTTTTAATGGGCTACCTGATCGTGATGTTCGATCCTCGGCTGGCCATCCATCAGACCTTTGAGATAACGCTCCGCCAACTCTACGGGGAGCAAGTCTTCCGGACGACAATCCCGATCGCGACGGACAGCAAGGAAGCGGTAGCTCTCCGTCGTCCTGTGGTCGCGCACAAGCCACGGGGGGGCTTCCAAGGCCCTCAAGGGATTCCCCGATGAACTCCGCGAGCGTGCTCAGTACACGGTGCAGGAGGCCACCAGCGGGGAGGCGGCCTGATGGCTAAGGCGAGCGAATTCATGAACCGATTCGGCTCGAACGTCGCCGAATCGATGGGAGCCGGTCGGCAGACCAGGGTGGCAGCGCCGACAACGAGGAAGCCCGATCCCGAAGATGGGACCGAACGGCTCCGTTCGGCCTCACAGATTGAAATCGATCGGGTCGTCCCGGACCCCAACCAGCCACGGACAGACTTCGACGAGGCAACCATTTAGCGGCTCGCCGATAGCCTGGTGGAGCTCGGCCAGTTGCAGCCCATCGCGGTCCGGTGGGACGAGCAGGGCGGACGCTACATCATCGTGGCGGGCTAGCGGCGATGGCGGTCTACGCTGGCAGCCGGCCGCGTCGATGGTCACGATCGCCCCGGCCAGTTCTAGCACATCCAGCAGCTCGGCGATCTCGTTGAAGCCATCCGCGACCGAGGCGCCCCCGAGTTCTCGGCGGCCCAGCCGGTAACCAAGTGCAGACGGCCGGTGGCCGTGTCCCGCTTGACCGCCCGGGCCGACTTGCCGTCGACGGCAACGGGGATCAGCCCGGTGGCCCGGCACGCCGCGGCCATCCACCGGCCGAGCGCCGCCGGGTGAGCTTGGAGAAGTCCCGCGCGAAGGTATCGGAACCGGGGATGCCATTGGCGAGCGGCAGGAACCTCCCGGAGGAGTTGGCCTTGGTGCGGACGTACTCGGCGATCGCCTCCCAAGACTCGGACCCGGCGATGATGGCACAAGTGGCGATGGTGAGGACGTCGGTGAGGCTCGTCGGCGGTCTCGTGGCGGGGGTCGGGCAGCTTGTCGAAGACCACGGTTATCGACAGTGGCGGCATGGGAGACCTCCTGGTCCCCTCCGGTATAGCCTGAAACCCTATGCCGTCAGCGGATCATAGTGCGGTGACCCTGCCGTCATCCCCGGGAACTTATTATAACCCGACAATCTAGTCACTACCCGAAGATTTGGTTTTCGAAGTTGCCATAAATTGGATCCGTGTTCTAGATTCTCAACATGGCAACCAAGCTGCCATCCGTGCGAGGTTGCACGGTTACACTCGATGACTGAGCATTCGGAGACTGGACCCTTGCGTCATCACCGAAATCCCCGCTATGCACCTGAATCCCTCGAACGCAAGTTAAGCCCTACGGGAATCGTCGTTCCGATAGAAATGGAACCCTACGTCTCGCATACTGCCGTCGTCCAAACCGAAACTTCGACCCTAGCCATTCCATCCTCGGCCGCGAGCGCGACGACGTTCCGTATCGTGCCGGCACCGATCGCCAGCATGGCCAAGGACCCCATCCCAACCGACCCGAGCGTTCCCGTGCCGATTGGACTGCCGATTCCAAAGAGTCCAGCTCCGCCCAGCGGGGATGGAACTCCTCCGGTATCTGGCCCGAGCGGAGCAGGTGGGACGAGCGAGCCCGCCAGCATACCCTTCCATCACATGTCCTTCCGCTAAAGTTCATGAGGCTGAGGGCACGCTCGGCGACCCAGGTTGGAGTTGCCGGGCGTTCAGACCGGAATGTCGATCGATCGGTCCAGTCCTCCGGAATTTTTATAGATGCGATTTCGCGCCCCGCCCATCGCAGGCGTGAAAATCAGAGTGCGCTCAAAAACATCCAAGAGGTCACCTCAAAATAATTTGTTTTTTACATATATATATTATTTACATTATTAATAAAACACAAAATTCCCTAAAAAATTGCACCACGGAATTTGTGTACTAAATTTATTTTGTGTCGGATTATATAATTTTATTAATTATTATTAAAACATGAAATTATATAGTATTTATCGATATGAGATTTATTTAATATCTGAGATAAACAGTTTAGTTCAATAGATCTTGTTCGCACCTGCCAAGCTCCGCACTCGACTATCCCCCCCGCCCTATCAAAGCCACGCTCACCGGGAGCAGAAATCCTGCCATGCGCCAGACAAGCCCACTAGTTCAGGGTCGGAGTGGCACCGCGAGTTCCATGATCGGAATCGGGCACTCGTCACTCATCTGAATTTCAAGGTTTCCCCTATCTCTAGACGGCCAATCGGAGACTTACCGTGAAGGTTTCTCATCGCCACCTGCCCGCTGGTCTGCTCGTTTCCTGCTGCATTGTCGCTCCTTGCCTGGCTCAAGATCCGTCGGCACGTACTCCCGGTGTTAATCTCGGCGGAGGAGTACTCAATTACGACAATTCGTCACTGGTTTTTGCCGATCTGATCAAAGGTTCCGGCACATTCAACGGGTTTCGGGGTGTTTCACCAACGCCAGCATATGATCCAAGCGGATGGCCTTCTCGGGTTGATGCCTTGACCGGTTCAACCACCTTAGTGGTGGGACTCAATGCCAACTTGCCAGCGGGGATCTACACTCTGACGGCCAAGGGCGTCGGGAAGATTCGACTCAGCGGTGGTTTCGATGGTAAAACTTGGCAAGAGGTTGTCTTCAACGGCGACGAACTACCTCGGACGGTGTTCCGGCCCTACGCGGGTGTCACTTGGAATTCCGTTATCTTCCTGGAAATTACCCAATCCTCAGCGAGCAACCACCTACGCGACATATCCTTCGTAATGCCTAATCACATCGGGAAAACATTTTACGATGGGTTTCTGGATGACCTCAAGCCATTCTCGACATTACGATTCATGGACTGGCAGGCGACTAACGGCTCGACGCAGGTCGATTGGACTGATCGCGATTCTCAGAAATTTTCCTACTATCTTCGCAAACGCGTGAACGAAGAGGTCGCCTGCGAGCTCGCAAATACAATCTATAGGGACATATGGATATCGATTCCTGCAATGGCGTCAGATGATTATGTGCGTAGGCTTGCAAGACTGATCGATCTAAATCTCGCACCATATCTCAGGATCTACGTTGAATTCAGCAACGAGGTCTGGAATAACGCCTTTCCGCAATATAGCCAACTTAAGGCGCTGCGACTCCAGGATAGTCAGCGTTTGGCCGGCGATTGGGAATGGATCGCTCACAGGGATGGGAGGCTAGTGAATCTCTTCAAGGCCAACCTCTCACCCGATCGGGAGTGCATCCGCGTCCTCGCCCGTCAGGCCGGCTATCCGGCCACGCTCACGGTTGCCCTCAAGCAATATCGCGCCGACGGATACCAATTCGACGCGCTCAGTTGCGCGGGCTACTTCGTTAGCAAGGCCAACCTCAACACCGCGACAACTCTTTACAAAACCAACCCAGCCGAGGCTATTACCTCGGTCATTAACGGGATGTACGGTTCGATGTCCGAGGCCTTGACCCAGATTTCTTGGTATAAAAGTATGGCGGATGTGAACGGCGTCCCACTTGTCCTCTATGAGGCGGGCCAGCACCTCAATAATTCCCAGAACAACGCCTCGACGTCGTTACTGATGGATGTCAATCGCGATTCTCGAATGGGTCTGGCCTACACCTATTTCATCGATTCTCTACCCGAGTCACTTGGCGGGATCTGCTGGTATAACGATGCCGGGACCTACTCAAAGTGGGGATGTTGGGGACTCAAGGAGAAAACTGGTCAGTCTCTCAGCACTGCCCACAAGTACCGGGCCGTCATCGCACGCTCCTCCTTGGTGCAAATCCCCCCGCCTCCGGCTCCTTCCGCTACTTATGCTGGGTTCTCGGCAATGCCCGGTTTTGATAATCTTGGACTGAGCACCTCGCACGAAATCCCCCCGGCTAACTTTAACGTCGAGAGCTTCGGTGGCTTCAACGTCGAAGGGCTTCAACAAATGGTAACCGAGGACCAACGTTGACCAAATCGCTGACGAGCAGCCGGTTATCGGAGTAGAAGGATTTCCCTCGAGTCCCGATGTCGGGTGGCAAACGACAAAGTCTGTGATTGTCCATCCCTGGGATCTAAAAATACCTTCGTTTTCAGGCGGCCACCTATAGGGCGTTCTCGGAATGGAGCACTATTGACAAACCTCCCATGCCCGGTTCGACTTCAAGTTTCACCTGGTGTGGATCACGAAATGCCGCAATGGGCGAGGTCGGCGTCCGGCTCCGCCAGATCGAGACGATCTGTGCGGGTCGGAGGTCGGGGTTTTCAAGAGTTACACTAAGAAACTATCTCAAAACTAGGTCTCGGCTTGCAGCCGATGAAGCCTTCGATACCACAGCAAGCCACACGCAAGTTGAATCAAGCCCAGGTAGTTGAATGAATTTCTGTCGTAGCGCACCAGGATCGCGCGGCACTTCGACAGCCAGGAGTGGGTCCGCTCCACTACCCACCGGCGGGGCCTGTGCTTTTTTTCCCGCGCTTTACCACCTTCTCCTCTCCGATCCGGCGGATGTGCGGAGTGTGGCCCTTGGCCGACGCCGCCTCACGCCCGGTCGGATTGTCGTAGCCCTTGTCCAGGCAAAGGTGCTGCGGGGCCTCCGGCGTCGGCTCCGGGCGGTCGACCACGATCGCCTCGATCGTCGCCGCCAGGAGCTTGGCGTCATGGACATTCGCCCCGGCGATGACGGCCCCCAGCGGGCCGCCGTCCTGGTCGACGATCACACTCCGTTTCACGCCGTTTTTCCCGCGATCCGTCGGATTCGGGCCGACCTCGTCGCCTCCGAACCGCGCCTTCCCCATCGCTCCGTCAGCACTTTGCCACTCCCACAAGACGCCTCCGAGTTCGCCGCAGTCCTCAACCAGGACGGCCCAGATCTTCTCCATGACGCCGTTCTTGTTCCAACGCTGGAACCAGCGATGGACCGAACTGTCGTCTCCGAACCGCTCGGGCAACCGGTTCCATTGGCAGCCGGATCGCATGCGGAAGATGACCCCGTTGAACGCCGCCCTCCAGTCGGTGCGCTTCCTGCCCCCTTTGGCCGGGGGTGGTGGCGGGGCGTCCTCCAGCAGGATGGGCTCGATCTTCGCCCACAACTCGTCCGAGACTTCCCAGATCGTTTCGAGGGGCTTGACCGCCCGCTTCTTCCGTCCCATCGCTCGGTCTCCTTGGTCTCTCCATGAGAAACCGAGGGGCCGAGCGGAGGCAAGATGGCTTTTGAGATAGTTTCTAATACTACTCCGTTAATATCAACGGCAATTGCAATGAGCGATCCTTGCAATAGGGGCAATTGTGCCGACAGATCGGGGCCAGCAGCCTCTGCAAGGCACGGCGGATCGCCGGCACCGTGATCACCGGGCGGGTCCCCCCCTTTTTCCCGGCCGGGCCGGGTCTCGTTCCTCGCGTTCTCGCTCCAACGCCAGGAACCCGAAGGCCAGCATCACCAGGCAGGCGTGATGATGAAAGCCACGCCAGGAACGCCCCTCGTGATGGTCCAATCCGAGTTCTTCCTTCATCTGCTGATAACCTTGCTCCACCGGCCAGCGGCTCTTCCAGAGCCGGACCGCCTTGATCCGGCTGGTTCGGCCCGGCAGGTTCGAGAGGGCGTACTTGATCTTGCCGTCGGCCTGCTCCTCGATCAGCAGCCAGACCGGCTCGGCCCCGGCGCACTCGCCGGTGGCCCAGCCCCCGCCGGGCCAGACCCGAAGCCAGGCGAAGCGGCCCGACAGCTTCCCCTTGGTCCCCTCGCGCCAGGTCACCTTCCGCAGCGGTGTCGAGGCGGCCAACTCTCGCAGGCTCACCGGCTTCGGGGTGCCGGCCTTCAGTCGTGATCGCCGTCGCGGCCGCCCGCCGGACCCCGGCGGTCGGATCGCCGGCCCGGGGACCTCCCACGACGGCTCCTCGGTGAAGACCACCATCTCGTCGGTCACGCCCACGATGTAGGACAGGCCGCGCTCGGCCAACCCCTCTCGGAAGAGCCCGGAGACGCCGTAGCCGGCATCGGCCACCACGAGCCGGCCGGGCAACCCCTCGGCCCGAACCAGATCGAGAAGCTCCAGGGCGATCTGGCCCTTCGTCAGTGCTCGTCGTTGCTCCCGGGGCACGCCCGCCTTGTCGAGCCGCTTGGAGTCATCGAGCCAGGCCTCGGGCAGGTAGAGCCGCATCGCCAGCGGGTAATGGCCCTTCGGGGCGACGTAATGAACCGAGGGTGCGACCTGGCAGTTAGCCTTCTTGCCTTGAGCCCCGCAGTACTGACGCTGCACACCGACGGAGAGCTTGCCCTGCTTGGGGAAGCTCGTATCGTCAATGACGAAGATGCCGGCCGGAGAAGCGAAAGACTCGGCCATGACGGAGCGATGACGCTTCCAGACGGCCATCTCGTCCCAGGTGCTCTGGCCGATGAACTGCTGGAGGGCCTGGTCGAGGTCGGCGACGACCAGGCCGGTCGGGAGGGTGACCTTGCGCGAGAGCGGCTCGATGCTCTTGCGGTCGCCGTCGAGGATCAGTCCCTGGAGGTAGACGCCGGAGTATTGGGCCTGTCGGGGCCGGTTGAAGTCGTCGCGGAAACGGGCGGCGTAGGCGTCGAGCCGTTCGAGGACTTCGGGTGCGAGTTCGGGGGTATAGGTGCGATTCATACCCTGCATACGAACCGGCCAGGCGTTCCGTTCGTATCAGATAACGGAGTAGTACTAAGTAGACGTTCACGGCGCGGATTGCATGCTCAAGACCGTTTGATTATGACGTCCGCATGAACCGGTCGGACTCGATCCCCCAGCACATCTGGGACAACCTCTCGGACGAAGCTCGTGCGGGCATCGGGGCCGACATCAAAGCGTTGGAGAAGCGGATCGCCAGGCTTGAGGCCAGCCTCAACAAGAACTCGCCCAATTCGTCCAGGACCCCGTCATCCGACCCGATCGGGATCAAGCGGAGGCCGCCGGACCCCCCGTCGTAGTAGCGTTGCGGTGGTCAGAAAGGTCATCCGCGACGGCTGAGGGCACTGGTGCCACCGGAGCGGGTCGCCTCGGTTAACGACTGTAAGCCGACCGAATGTTGCCGCCGCGGGCAGGCCCTGGTTAATGAGGATGCCGAACCTAGTTCTACTGTCACGGTTAACTGAATCCAGACGTTTTCCTTCGAGGTGGATAGGTCTTGGTGCGGGCGTACCAGTGGTAGATCCGAGCTTCCTCATTACGCCGCAGCACCGCGCTGATCTCCCGCGCGATCTCGGCCGATGTCGGCGGACGCCGGCGGAGCAACCGGGTGAAGATCGCTCGGACCTGACTTACCGTCACCGCCGGGGTTTTCCCCCCCGATCCGCTCTCGCTCCAGGATCAGGAACCACAACGCCAAGAGGCTCAGCGTGACATGGTGATGCCAGCCCACCCAGCTCCGGACCTCGTAATGCGCCAGGCCCACCTCCCCCTTGGCCTCCTGGAACACCCGCTCGACCCGGTGTCGCTTCGACCGCACGCCCACCACCTCGGTCAGCGGCACCTCGGGCGACGCGTTGCTCAGCGAGTAGGTCACCTCCGGCTTGGCCTCCAGGGTCCGGATCATCAGCAGACGCTCTTCCGGCCCGATCCGGCGACCCAGCCTGGCGCGGACCCGGGCCACGGCCGCCTCGACCTCCACCGGCCCTTTGCCACCCTCCCGGATCGTCAGCCGGGTCCAGCGGTCCGCCGGCAGCGTCGCGGCCCAGGTGTCGGCGCGGCGGAACGGGACCTGGCGTCTGGGGCCGCGACGGCCCTTCTTGCGGGGCGGACGCCGGCCGTCCAGGTCGCGGATGGTGGTGTTGCACGGCACATCCAGCACGTACCGCTCGCCCCGCTCCCGCAGCAGGGCGCGGAACTCCGAGGCCCGGCCGAACTCGTCGTCGCCGGTGACCCAGCCGTGCGGCACCTCGGCCCCGCTGCGGGCCAGCAGGTCCGCGGCGATCTCCCAGGTCTTCCGGTACGTCACCTCGTCGGGGACATGGCCGGCGTTGCGACGCGCCGGATCGTCGGCCCAGTCCTTGGGCAAATAGAGCCTGCGGTCCAGGGGGGCGTGCCCTCGGGACGAGACGTAGGCCAGGAAGACGCCCAGTTGGCAGTTGTCGATCTTCCCTTGCCGTCCGCACCACTGGCGGGCCACGCCGCAGCTCTCCTCGCCCTTCTTGGGGAATCCCGAAGGGTCGAGGACGATCACGCCGTCGGGTTCGCCCAACTTCTCGGCGACATGCCGCCGCATCTCGGAGGTGACCGCCTCGTCGTCCCAGGCCCCCTGGCCGACGAACATCTGGAGGTTCTTGCGCGGGATTCCGGCCTGGCGTGCGATCGGCTCGACGCTCTTTCGTTCAAGACCGCTGAGCAATCCGCGGACGAAGGCTGCGGCGTGGCCGCGTTGCTCCTCACGATAGAAGCAGGGGAGATAACGCTTGAGGAACCGAGTGAGGTGGGCCCGACAGTCGCGGACGTCCTCGGTGGAGACGGTGGCGTCGGCCAGAAGCGCGACGGCCGCGGGATCTTCCAGGATGGTCATGGCCAGGCCTCGGTACGACGATACCCCCCAGCACTCAGCATAACCTGTATCAAGGTTAACGAGTTACGGAATCCGTGACAGTAGAACTAGACTCCCCCTCGAGAACCGAGCACCGGGTTAACGGTTATCCGGCTCGTTCGTACTCGACGGGGACTAGTAGCCCAGCGACGAGTCATACCGAATCCCCTGGATGACTAACCATTGAGCTCGACCGCCCAGCTGAAGCCGACGGCTCCGCGGACGACCTCGGGGTGGTCGATCAACCATCGGCACCGATCCAGGACAGGGACCTGCATCGTGGCCAGGTCGTTGAACCCCAGGTTGGCCACCGCCTCGCGTACCAGCGGCCAGAGCGGCTCGACCGGCTGTAGCTCCGGCGTGCAAGGCGGCAGTCGGTGCAGCACCACGTTGACCGGGATCGCCAGCCTCCTGGCCACGTGCCAGCCGGCGTTGTCCACCATCAGCACCAGCAACTTCTCCCCGGCCGGGTCGGCCCAGCGGGCGAATTCCTCCAACGCCAGGCCCATCCAGTCGGTATTGGCCGAGGGCAGGATCAGCTCCAGGTTCCGCCCGCTGGCCGGGTGCACGAAGCCGTAGACGTAGGCCCATTGGTACTTGGTCCGGCCATAGGAGAGCGGCCGATGGGCTCGCACCGCCCAGACCCGACGGGTGATCGGCTTGAGCCCCAGCCGGGCCTCATCCTCGGCCCAGACCTCGACCACTCGGCCGGGGTGCTCCCGACGTAGGCGGGCGACTCGATCGGCCAGGGCGTCTTTTCCACGCCCGCTGCGAAGCGGGCGTGGCGGCCTCCGGATGTCGGGGTCGGGGGACCTGCAGCGAGAAGCCCAGGCCACGCAGCCATCTCCAGCCGGTCTGCTTGCGGATGTGGACGTCCCAGCGATCGCGGACGAAGGTGGCGACCTTGGCCCCGGTCCAGAGCCCGCCGTCGGGCGGCGACTGGCGGAGGGCGGCCCAGAGATCGACCTGCTGCTCGGGGGTGAGCTTGCTCTGGCCGCCGTTGGTGGTAGCCCTCCGGTCGCCCAGGCCATCGGGCCCCTGGGCATTCCAGCGTTTGAGCAAGGCGCGGGCCCAGACCGGAGTCAGGCCGACCTGCTGGGCGGCCTGAGCCGGGCTGAGCGGCTGGTCCGGGCGAGTTAGGAGCCAGATCACCTGCCAGTGGGTCTTCTCGATGCCGGAGCGGCACGCGCGATAGCGGCGAGCGATCTCCTCGGGGGGCAGGTGCAGGACGATGGGCAGTCGTTCGTTCGCCATGGGGAACCTCCGTGGAAGTAGGAGATCCCCCTATGATAACTCATCCGGAAGATTCCGTATCACGCCGGACCCGGTTGTAGAAGGCCTCGATGTACTCGAAGAGGCTCGACCTCGCCTCCTCCCTGGTCTGGTAGTCCTTGTCGTGGACCAATTCCTTCTTGAACGAGACATCATTCACCCCCACTCTGCAAGCTCGTTGTCCTGCTCGGCTCGTCTGGTCGACTCGGCCGGCTGGTCAGCTCAGGCGGCGGCGTCCGCCGGCCGTGGTGCTCGATCTCGAATGCCGGCAGCTGGCGGAGTCGCCCGACTTCCGCGGCGTCGGCCCACACGATCCACCGGCCATTCTCGCCTCTCAACCGCCGCGTGTGTACCCATCCCGTCCACCGCCATCGGTGGACCACGATCGGCTTCACTTCGAGTTCCGCCGCCAACGCCGGCAACCACCACTCGCCCGTTCCAGGCAGGTCATCCGCGTCACGCACCCCGGCTGGAACACCAGCCCTCCCGAACCGCGCCAACAATTGACGGACCCGATCGCCCGTGAACCCGTCGCCGCGGGCCGCCTGATATCCCTCGCGGTTGAGCGACTCGGCGATCGCATCCGCTGTCCACCCGTCTCCTCGCAGCCCAGGATCAGCCCCCGGAGCCGCGCCAACCCGCCGAGCGCCTGGTAGGTCCGCAGGCCCTGGCGGATCGCGTGCCGCGTGACCGTCCCGCCGCGCCAGTGGATCACCACGTCGATTCTCTCCGACTCTCCGTCGCGGCTCAGTTCCACGCGGTCGATCAGCACGCGGACGACGGCTCGCCGATCGCCTCCGGTCGTCGTCGGACTGCGCCACAGCCCGGGTAGGTCGTTCGCCAACCCCGTGATCCGCTCTCGATCGGACACGCTCAGGTGTCGCGGCTGTTCGGCCTGGAACCGGTCATAGTCCTCCACGAGCCCGCGTCGCTCGGCCAGCTTCTGCTCCCACTGTCGCTCCAACTCCCGGGCTACCAGTCGGTTTTCCGGATCGACCGCGTCGTACTGCCGCCGGGCTCGGTCCGCGTCGTACTCGGCCCGCTCCAGCCGCTGCTTCCAGAGCGCGTGCAGCCGCTCCCGGTCTTGCTCGACTCGCTCGGCGGCCCGGAGGCTCAACTCCAGCGACGCCGGCTCGACCACCTTGAGCACCAGCGATTCGATCAGCCGGTCCGGGTAGGCGGCCACCAGGCTCTGGCATCGCGACCCGCCATACTCCCGGAGCTCCCAGTCGCACGCGTATCGCGGGTTCGCCGACGCCCGCGCGTTTCGCGCCCCCATCGGCTTGCCGCACCGACCGCACCGGACGATCCCGTTCAGGAGGGTCGGCGCACGGCCCGTCGCCTTCTTCGATCCGGGGCCGCGATCGTTGGCGGCCAGCCGTCGCCGGTTCGCCTCGAACTGTTCCCACGGGATGTACGCGGGGACGGCGTCCCGGAGCAGGCACGCCCACTCCTCGGGCGGGGCGTTCCAGCGGCCCGACTTCGGCTTGCCCGCGACCCTTCGGGTCGGATCGAAGGGGGAGCGGCCGTAGGCATAGGCCCCGGCGTAGATCGGGTGCCGCAGCATCTCGTAGAGGGCGCTGCGTCGGGGCCTGCGCCATTCCAGTCGCCCCTTGCCCGGACCCTTGTACACCCGCAGCCCGAGCTGGATGTCACTGGCCGCGAAGTAGGCGTGCACCTTCGTCAGCGAGCCGAGTTCGGCGAACTTGGCGAACACCAGCGACACCACCGAGCGCACCTGCTCGTCCGGGTCCTGCGCGATCCCGCCGTCCGGCGAGCGCACGTACCCGACCGGCACGCAGGTGAACAGCTCGCCCCGCCGGGCCTTGTTCAACTTGCCCTGGTGCATCCGCGCCTTCAGGACGTGGATCTCCGCCTCGCTCATCATGCCTCGCAGCCCCAGCAACATCCGATCGTTGGGGTCGGTCGGATCATACACGCCGTCGGCGTCCGCGAGCAGGACCTGGAACAGGCCGCACAGCTCCAGCAATTGATACCAGTCCTTGCACGACCGCGACAACCGGCTCATCTCGCGGCCGAACACGACGCCGACGTGCCCGAGCGACACCTCGGCCAGCAACCGTTGGAACCCCGGCCGGTTCTCGACGGAGGCGCCGCTGATCCCCTGATCGTCGTCGATCACCAGGACTCGGTCGCTGGCCCAACCCAGGGCGACGGCTCGTCGTCGCAGTTGGTATTGCAAGTCGGTCGATTCGCGGTTGCCGGCGACCTGCTGCGGGGTGGACTGGCGGACGTAGACGACGGCGAGGCGATCGCAGTGCCGGGGCCGGATCTTGTGGGCGAATGGTGAAGCGTTGTCAATACGGCTCATGATCCCCCTCCGCTGGTGCGTCGGGGACGACGAGTCGCTCCGCGA
This sequence comes from Tundrisphaera lichenicola, assembly GCF_051175385.1. Taxonomy (GTDB): domain Bacteria; phylum Planctomycetota; class Planctomycetia; order Isosphaerales; family Isosphaeraceae; genus Tundrisphaera; species Tundrisphaera lichenicola. Next base: position 75,704 of record NZ_CP195108.1, read on the forward strand.
GCATCCGACCGAGTCGTCGGAGCAGTTCCTCTTGATGACCGGTCGGCAGGTCCTGCCACCGGGGTCCGGGCGGTCGAGGTGGGGTCAGGCGCGGGGGGGGACGCGGTCGGTTCGGTCGGGCATGGTGCAGCTCCTGGGGCGCGGGTGTGATGCTCCTGAGAGAAGCGGGCCAGGTCGAGCAAGGCCCACGGACACGCGGCCACCTCTGTTATATCCGCGCCGACAACGACTTCGTCGATGGGAGGTCGTTGTCGGCTCCTTCTTCAGGCTCGCGAAGAACGACTCCATCGGGGCGTTGTCCCAGCAGTTCGCCCGCCGGCTCATGCTGCCGATGATCTCGTGGCTGGCCAGGAGTCGCCGGTAGTGCTCGCTGGCGTACTGGCTGCCCCGGTCCGAGTGGGCCACCAGGCCCTCTCCCGGCAGGCGTCGCGAGACGGCCATCTCCAGGGCGTCGACGACCAGCCGGCTGTCGATCCGCTCGGACATCGACCAGCCGACGACCTGTCGGGAGTAGAGGTCCTCCACGGCGGCCAGGTAGAGCCATCCCTCGCGGGTCGGGATGTATGTGATGTCAGCGGTCCAGACCTGATTGGGGGCCTCCGGCTCGAACTTCCGATCCACCACGTTCTCGGCGATGGATCGGTCGTGATTCGAGTCGGTGGTGCAGCGGGACTTTCGCCTGGTCCTGGCCGCCACTCCGACTTCGCTCATCAGCTTGGCCACGATGTTCTCGCTGTGGGCGTAGCCCCGCGCCACCAGCTCGGCGTGGATCCGCAGGCTGCCGTAGCGGACCTCGACCTCCTAGTGGATCGACTTGATCTCGGCGACCAGGGCCTCGCTCCGCTCCTGGCGGGCGCCGGAGGGCCTTCGTCGCCACTGGTAGTAGCCGCCGCTGGAAACCTCCAGGACCCGGCATATCAGCCGGGTCGGGAATTCCCGGCGGTGGCCCTCGATGAACTCGCATCTCATGACGACGTCCCGGCGAAGAACACCGTCGCTTTTTAAAAATCTCGCGCTCCATGCGGAGCCGCTGGTTCTCGGCGCGGAGGCGGCACAGCCCCTCCTCGACAGTCGGGAGCTGACTCTTGTAATGGAAGGCCTGCTAACCCTCGGCGGCCGGGGCGGTCTTCCAGCTTCTCAGCAGGCTCACGCCCGGGCCGAATTCGGGGGCGATCTTGTCGAGGCTCTTGACCTCGGCGGCGATCCGCCGAATGGCCTCGACCTTGAATTCGGGGTGTAATTGCGGCTCTGCTTCGCCAATGCTGACCTCCTCACGGTGAGCTTACGCTCTTTTCGGAGCGCTCGCAATTCGTGGGGAAGTCGATCGGAGCTATAATCGAAATCGTGGACGGTGGACCAAGGAGGGCGGCGTACCCTTGGTGAAACTCAAGACGACCAGCCAGCCGAAATAATAGAGGATAACGCCGCCTTGGATCGGTCTGAAGTACAGCGGTTCTTGCTCGATCGGAACCATCCGAGCTCAATCGAGAAGCCTTCCCCGTCGCCGCCGAGCGAAGATCAAGCCAACAAGACCGGCAACACCACAAAGAGTCAGTGAGGATGGTTCTGGCACGGTAAAGGCGGATGCGCTACCATAAAACAAGGAATCAAGCGTGTAGGAATATCGAAGCCCGGTGTTTGGGTCGGGAGACGTTCTAATTGTGAGGGAATTAAAGGCCGTATCCGAGGTAAACCCCACGAACTGCCCGGTGCTCGAATTGGGAAACGTGCTGATCGTGCTCCGCACCACGTCGCCAGTGTCGAGCGTAACAGTAAAATCTCCCGAGCTAGGAGCGAAGGTATTGATGTCGATGGCAAATGCGGTGATAGAGGATGCGAAGGTGAAACTCGCGGATTCAAAGTTGCCGAAAAAACCCGACGAGGTGGACCCTAAACCATTTGGCGGGGTGCTCGTCAGAAAAGAATCAGTGACGATGGGCCTCCCATTAGATGCGACATAAGTAATACCACTCAGAGTCCTGAGCACCGTACCGACTGGAATCGAATCGAAGTCTTGGTTCAAGATACTCCCTTTACCCAGAGCATCCTGGAAACTGTCACGATCGACGGTCGTGATTATCGCAGCCTGTGCGGCGGTGAACCCGTGCAGGGCAAATGCGACGATCAGAAAAGAGAATCTTTTCAGCATGATACCTCCTTTTGCTGATCACTGACCAGGGTAGTAAACTGGACCCGCCCGCAAATGTCTTGAGAGCAGGATAAAGAAGCGACTTCGATTTTACTTCTCTGCTCAGCGGTCAGTAATTCAAAGCAGGCACTAAATTGAATAAATCGCGAATTCTTAAATATGATCCAGGGTCCGGCCAAGTTAACTCCCTGTACATTTGAGCGTTTCACGATTGCATCTCTTACGTCGAACGCAACCTGAACCATCCGAGGATATCTTGCGGCGCGGCCTCTTGGGGACTCACCCGATTGCGGTTGTGAGGGCTTCTTGTTGTCCGGGCCGTCGCCGATTTCAAGGCGCCATTCTCTTTGGAAAACATCTCCTCGATCGGCGAGTAATCGGGGCTCGAAAGTGGCAGGGGGATTACTCTCACTCCGGCCCGATTGACCGCCTTCGCGATCGATTTTCGGTCTACTCAGCCGCAAGGCAAACGGTCGAAAGCTCTAGGCGGAATTGTATTAAAAAACCACTCTTGAGGCAACTCACGTCGATAAATAGCAACGCAAAAAGTGAGATGGAGATACCACGGACTGGAATCCAATGGGTTCATAAGTCTGGTGAAAGCCCGACCGACCAAGGTTCGCCTGGACTTCCCCTCGAGTGGACTTCCCCTCGAGAACCGAGCACCGGGTTAACGGTTATCCGGCTCGTTCGTACTCGACGGGGAACCAGAAGCCCTAGATGACGGCGAGCTACCGGCCGGGGCTGTTCCGCTGGCGCGAGGCGGAGGGCCTGCCGCGGACCAACAACGACCTGGAGCACCTGTTCGGCTCGTACCGACACCACGAGCGTCGCTGCTGAGGCCGCGAGCCCGGGCATGGTCGTCCGGGGCTCGGTGCGCCGGGTCGCCTCGACCGCCACACGCCTCCGCCCAGTCGCCGCCCCCGACCTCCACCCGCCCGACATCTCCGCCTGGCTCCGCCTCCGCCGCGGCCTCGACGCCCGCCGCGCCGTCCGGGCCCAGGGGCGGAGGTTCCGCAAGGACCCCGAGAGGTTCCTCGGATCGATCGAAAATGTTATGCTCAATCAAATGTTGCCAACCTAGAAAAAAAAACTGGTGCAAAACCCACAGGGCCGAAGTTGATCGGCATCCGCTCCACCCCCGAATGGGCTGATTGGATCGACCGAGCCGCGAAACATCGCTAAACTCATCGATGCTTCGGTCGCCGAGTACGTCAAAGCGAAAGGCTTCACCGAAGCACCTCCGGAGCGAATCCCATGAGCCATTCCAACGACCTGGCCGCCTCGATCCTCGAGGTCGAGATCGAGGACGCCTGCGCGGCTCGCGGTCTCGACGATCGGGCGACCGCGTTCATCGTCCGGTCGCACCGGAGTAACCCTGAGATGACGGCCACCTTGATGTCTCGCGGCGTGGATGCGGCCGGGATTGTCTCGTGCAAGCTGGCCATCATCGCCGGCTTGGCGGACCATCGATCATGACGACCATCGCGAGCCCCCCTCGTGAAGTTAATGCTTTGTTTGCGGGGACGGGGAGCGCCAAAGGAGGAATAATCGATCAATTTAACGTGTAATTATTACAAATACAACATAGGCCGGTCTATCTCTCCGGGGCGGCGAAGCGGGCGCGGAAGGCGGCCCGTGCCGCGGGGCAGGAGGGGGCGGCGAATTGATCCCCGGGACGGCAGCCGTTGCGGGGTTCCGATAGCAACGGAGAAAATAACAACGATCTTCCTGAAGCGGTGTTCTCGCAAACGACGGTATTCGAGAAGCCGCAAGACCTTTGGGCGAACCCACGCGATTCCTCGGGGATTCGGTTCTCGATAAACATTCTCGAATGAGTCTTCTCGTTTCGAGCGGTCCGAAACGGGTTTCGAGAAGTCTCTTCGTGCGAAACCCAGTTCTCCGAGCCAAGTTCGTTGTTATTTTTTCCGTTGCTATCGGAACCCCGTTGCGTCGAGTGCCGGGACGACCACCCGAAAACGGTTCTCGACGGGGGCGACGATGGGCGGGAAGCCGGTGGCGAACATCCGCGTGAGCACCAAGGGGCAGGTCGAGAGCGGGCCAGGGCTGGAGGGCCCGATCATCGACAAGGACTTTTTCGCGTCGTTTTGCCCCACTCAAGAAAGTTAACGATTGGTGTCCGCTTGTAGGTCGTGGTCGGTGCGGATTCTGGCCCTGATGCGGACTCTCTCGACGGAACCACCGCCCTCTTTCTCCGGGCTTCTTCCTTCGCTGGCTGGTTCGGCGCGGGGCGGTAAGTCCTCACGAGATTCGAGATGTCGGCAACAATTTCGCGAGGCAACGACCTCGTTTCGGCAAGAAAAATCGTGAGGCAACGCGCCAGGCCCACGGTGATCGCCCGCTGCGATTCCGGTCGCTCGGCCCCCGCCGGCATTTCCATTCGCCTGCGGCGTCGGCAATCGGGGGATGATCGGGCTCGGGTTCGTGTTCCACGGGATCGCTCCCGTGGATGGCGGCCCCATGGTCGCGTGATCTTGGCGGTTTCAGGCGGAGCAGCCAGGGAGAACCGGCTCATCCTTCTTGATGTCGCCGGCGTCCGAGAATCGGCTTTATGTTGAGCCCCCGGCACTTCGTTGGCCCGAACGTTTCCATCGGGCAGTGTTTTTCGATTACGATGGCCAACTCCCATTTAGAAATCCTTGCAGGCTGGAAGCTTAGAGCGGCAAATGAAGGTACTCACCTATGTCGAATGCCGCTGAGAAGCCCCCCGAGCCTCATGAGCAAACGGTCCGAGACGCTCTCGCCTACGCCGAGAGCATCATCGATACCGTGCGGGACCCGCTCCTCATCCTCGATTCCGACCTCCGCGTCCGGTCGGCGAGCCGCTCGTTCTACAAGACCTTCGGTGTGGACCCCGAGACGACCGAGGGATGCCTCGTCAATGAGTTGGGCAATGGGCAGTGGGACATCCCTGAGTTGCGGACGCTCCTCGAAGACGTCCTCCCCACGAACGAATCGTTTCATGACTTCGAGGTCACGCACCAGTTCGAGGGCATCGGGCAACGGCGGATGCTCCTGAACGGCCGCAAGGTCCGCCGACCTGGCAACCACTCGGAACTCATCCTGCTCGCCATCGAGGACGTCACTCCGACCTGGCGGGCCGGGGTCGACTTCGCCGACAATCGCGAGCGATACCGGGTCATCGTCGAGGGGGCCGTCGGCTTCGCCATCTTCACCTTCGACACCGAGGGCGTCATCACGAGCTGGAACGCCGGTTCCAAGGAGATGCTCGGCTACACCGAGGAGGAAATCCTCGGCGAGAACTTCCGCGTCATCTTCACGCCCGAGGACATCGAGGCCCGCCAGGCGGACCGGGAGATGCGGACGGCAGCGGCCCAGGGTCGGGCCTTGGATGAACGCTGGCACTTGAGGAAAGGCGGCGAGCTGTTCTGGGCCCAGGGGCTGGTCATGCCCCTGAAGGACGACGCCGACGAAATCCGAGGCTTCGTCAAAATCATCCGCGACAAGACCGAGGAGCGGCGGCTCCATGACTCCCTCGCGAAGAGGACGGCCGAGCTGGAGGAGGCCGACCTGCACAAGAACGAGTTCCTCGCGATGCTCGCCCACGAGCTGAGGAACCCGTTGGCGGCCATCACCAGCGCCGTCAGGCTGGCCCGGAGGCCCGGCCTGGAGGACCACCTCCCCCACGCCCACGAGGTCATCGAGCGGCAGGCCGGGAATCTCGCCCGCCTCATCGACGACCTGCTCGACGTCTCCCGCATCGCTCAGGGCAAGGTCGAGCTGAAGCGGGAGGTCGTCGACGTGCCCGCCCTCATTGGCCGTGCCACCGAGGCCGTCCGGCCCCTCATCGAGCGGAGGCGGCACGAACTGACGGTCCAATTCACCGGCGGGTCGATGCACGTGGACGCCGACCCGACGCGGCTTGAGCTGGTCGTCGGGAATCTCGTGACCAACGCCGCGAAGTACACCAAAGAGGGCGGGACCATCACGGTCTCGGCCAGGAAGCAGGGGGACGAGGTCGTCATCGCGGTCAAAGACACCGGGGTCGGCATCTCGGAGGAGATGCTGCCGAAGGTCTTCGACCTCTTCACGCAGGTGGACCGCACGCTCGCCCGCTCCGAAGGGGGTTTGGGTATCGGGCTCTCGCTCGTCAGGCGGCTCGTGGAGATGCACGGCGGGAGTGTCGCGGTGACCAGCAAGGTCGGCCACGGGAGCGAGTTCACCGTACGGCTCCCGCTCGTCGAAGCGTCGGCCGAGGAGTCCGAGCCGTCGCGAGCCTCGGAGGTGTCGGGGGCGGGAAGACGTGTCCTCATCGTGGACGATAACGACGACACGGCACGCATGACCGGGAGGCTCCTCAAGTCGCTCGGCTTCGAGGTCCGGCTCTGCCATGACGGCAGCACGGCCATCGAAGAGGCCCGGGAGTTATGCCCTGATGTGGTCCTCCTCGACATCGGACTACCGGGGCTGAATGGCTTCGAGGTGGCACAGAAGCTCAGGGAAGAGGCGTGCTGCGGGGACTCGCTCATCATCGGGATATCGGGCTACGGGGACCGACAGGCCCTCGAGAAGGCCCGCAAGGCGGGCTTCGACCATTACCTTGTCAAGCCCGTGGATATCGAGGCGGTCACCCAGCTCGTGTCTCGGCCCCGGCATCCCTGAGCATTTGCCTATCAGGGTCGAACTTCTCGACCGTCCCCAACGCCCGGTTTTGCCGGAGATAATTCCCTGTACCTATGCCGGGAGCGGCCCGACTCCGGGGCATTCATTCCCCGCCGGGCTCTTCCACCTGCCCGGTGTCCTGGACGTGCCCGCACGCCCGGCAGCGGTACTTGACCGCCCGGGAATCCGCCGCGACCCGCTCGCGGAAGGGGTAGGCCCGCCGGGCCCCGCAGCTCGGGCACCGGGCCGGGATGATGCGGGGGAGAAAGAGCCCCCCGAAGAACCCGAGGAGGAGCCAGTAGAGGACCAGGCCCCTGTAGTCGCGGGGGACCAGGCCCAAGAGCGTCGCCGCCCAGAGCAGGGCAGCGGGGACCCAGAGGGCGTACCACAGGGATTTGCATGTCCTGTAGTGGGTCGTCGGTTCCATGAGGTACGCCCCTCCCTGTCATTCCCCCCGCCATGCTACCGATGATCCCGCCGCTCGTATCCCCTCGCCCCGCTCGCCTCTCCGGTTACGGCCCGGTGAAGCTGCCTGGCCTGGGATGCCGGTCAGCCCGGAGTTGTGCAGGATAACCCCCACATCCTCCCCGATCCTGCGACCGCCCGGGTCGGCTCACGGCGTGAACGCCGCCGGCCGGGGCGCCCGACGACGGGCCTCTCCGCGCCAGGGGGCCGGAATTCCGATCGAAGGGCCGCGACGCCGGACCGGGCGACGGTCGGGAGCCGGGGATCGACCGGCTGGGGGGGTGGCCTCCGAGGTGCTGGTGATGGGATGGCGGGAGGCCGGATGACCGGCACGACCGTCCTGATCCTCCCCGATTTGACATAGGCGTGATTATCGGACGTCGCTTGCCTTCTCCAGGCGGGCCAGCGTACGCCTCCATCGGACCTTGGCCAGTAGCATCCGGGCCATCTCCCTCTCCCGCCTCGATATCGCTGGAGACTCGGCCGTATCGGGCCGGAGCCACCTGGTGCCCTCGGGCAACATGGCCGAAACGTCAGGACGCGCCACCGATAGCGGGGTCGTCATCGAATCCCTCCGTTGTGCGAGCGTCGCACCTCCGAGGATGGCTCAGCATCGAGCCACCTAGATCCACCATAGTCCACGAGGAGATGCGAAGCGTCCGGGATTCCGGAACGCAACATCACGGAGGCTGACCATACCGACCTTCATATTCCCGCCAGGACGATCGTCCGATGGACCCGTACGGCCCCGTCGAAGCGCACCGATCCCCTTTACCCCCATGTTTCGATAGTATCCGCCTATCGAAAATACGTCAATCGATTCACGAATTATACGACATATCAAGGGAACGCGGGGTCACTCCTCGGAACGGAAAAAAATGCACGCTAAGGGCTGACGAAGGGGGTGGCGGAAACTCCCATCGTCGCTCTCTCCTCGAAACTCGGCGATTTTGGGCTGTCTTGTCCCGTCTGAAAGCATGGCGGAAATCTAGTGGATACTGTTGGCGAACTCGGATCAGGCGACGAGCCGGGCGAACCGCGACTTCCGCGTCTTAGCCCGGGGAATCTCCCCCAGCCAGTCGGCGATCCGACTGACGTCCATCGCCGCCGCGGTTGCCACGTGCTGTAAATGCACCTTGGCCTCGCCCCGATACCGTGCCCTCCTCAGCCCGAACGACCGCACCCCCTGCGAGATCGTGCCCTCGATCCCCGCTCGTCTCTTGTAGAGCCGGCGTCCCTCCGCGCTCTCGATCAACTCGCGCATCGATCGCAAGGCTTCAAATTGGGATCGAGCCGGCAGCTTGAGATGACGTCCTTGCTTCGCGGCTCGCGTACATCGCGCACGCATTGGGCAGACGCGGCATTCCGCCGCGGAGAATCCGACCGACACGTACGGCCCTCGCTCGGCCTCGGGGTGCTCCTTCCAGTAAGAACTGGTCCGGCCTTCCGGGCATCGCACCTCCTTGCGTTCCCAGTCGATTGCGAATCGCTCGATGCCGAACGCCCCCTCGGTTCGGTTCTGCCAGCTCGCGTCGCCACGCGGAGGGCCGATGATCTCGATGCCGTGGCCCTCCCGGCCGCTCACGAGCACCTCGGCGTGGACGTAGCCGGCATCCACGTAGTGCTCGGACGGGGCCAGGCCCTGATCGACCAATGCCTGCTGGATCGACGCGGTGCAGTTCGCCTCATGCACCGACGCCGTGGTCGTCGTTACCTGGGTGATCAGATTCGGGCTGTCGTCGTCGCAGGACTCGGTGAGGTGGGCGGCGTAGCCCGTCCAGCTCGTCCCGCGCTTGCTCCGGTACCGCGCCTCCGGGTCGTAGGGCGACTCGATCCCCTCGGAGGCCGGAGGGAGATCTCGCAGCGGCTTCAGGGAGACCTGGCACGTCGGGCCGCCCTCGGGAGTCACCTCGCCCCTGAGGAAGTGCCGCCCCCAGAGCGCGCGGAGCACTCGCACCTTCGGCAGCTCGCGGAGTTCGGCGGCGATGCCCGGCCTCTCCAGTTGATCGAGCACGAGGAACCCGTCCTCGCCGACGGCATGTGCGTAGGCCTCGCGCTGCGGCTCGGTATGGGGCAGGCGGCTATCTTCGATGCGTCGGCCGTAACGCTCGAGCCAGGCCGCGGGTGCCAGCCCCCGCAGCCATTCCGGGGCCGCCTCGGCCAGTTCGTTGAGGGCCTGCGCGCATCGCCTCGGCCAGGAGCTCCAGCCGGTTCATCGAGCGCACGCAGGCCAGCACGTGCGTGGCGTCGGTTCGCTGCTTGCCCCGGGCCTTGAGCAGACCCATCGCCTTGCAGCGATCCAGCAGCGTCACGAGTAAACGCTCCGAGGCGTCCCCGGCGAGGAGCCGGGAGCGGAACTCGCTGAGCACCGAGAAGTCGAACCCGTGGTCCTCGAGTTCCAGGCCGAGCAGGTACTTCCAGTCGATCCGGGCGCGCAGGGCTTCGGCCGCCTGTCGGTCGGAGAGCGACTCGCGGAACTGGAGGAGGGTGACCAGGGCGAGCCGCCAGGGGGCCAGGGCCGGCTTGCCGAGGCGTGGGAAGAGGTCGGCGAAGTCGTCGTCGCTGAAGATGGTGCCGAGCTGCTCACGCAGTCGGAGGTATGGATTCCCCTTGGGGAACGAGGCGGTCGCGATTCGGACGGTCATCGCTGGGACGGGCTCGATCGAGGTCTTCTTGAGAGACATGAGTTCCCTCCGGCATCAAGGTAGATGCCGGGAGGTTAACGGCCCAGGTCACTGAAAGGGAGGGGGCAGAGGGTGTTGCGTCGCCAGGAGTTCGCCAACAGTATCCTAGTGTTTTTCGCCATAGTGAACGCCGAACCTGGAAGCCCGAATTGAGTCAATCGAGCCACTTTCGTGCTTCGTCTCACGGCTTAGCGTGCAATTTTTTCCGTTCCGAGGAGTGACCCACTTTGTGGGGAACCCCCCCAGCATAGTTAAGAACGCGAATAGATCTCGTTGGTCGGCTCGACCTCCTGGTCGAGCTATCACATCTCAGCCCGGTGGGTTAAAATTGTGCTCAGGCCAATATTCCATGTGCGTGTGCCTTTGGAGCCTCCCGAGCAATTGGGCTCGGTCTCGGAACAAGCCCGGGGCGAACGACGGCGAACGTCTTCTATGACCAACATCACTCAAACCATTTCGGTTATGGAGCAAGACGGCCCCCAGGCCGCCGAGCGTCTGCTCCCGCTGGTGTATGAAGAACTTCGAAGGTTGGCGGCCCGGAGGCTGGCGCAGGAGACACCCGGACAGACGATCCAGGCCGCGGCCTTTGTTCATGAGGCTTACCTTCGGCTGGTCGGCGGCGACACCGATCGCCGTTGGGATGGCCGTGCTCACTTCTTCGCCGCGGCGGCCGAGGCCCAGGCCAATAGTGAAGGCGAGAAGGCCAGGCGATCCGACGCCGAAGCCCAGGTAGTGCTCGGCTTCTTCCAGAATCAGGTCCTCTCGGCAGCCCGACCGGAGGGCCAGGATCGGGTCCTCGGCAGGGAGGTGACCATCCGCAAGGCGGTGGACTCCGCCGAGCCCAAGATCTCCGAGGCGTTCAAGGACCAGCCGACGGTCGAGGCGTCGATCCGCAATGTCCTGGGGCAGACATATGGCTACCTGGGCGGAACGAAGCTGGAACTCCGGCAACACCACCTCGCCCACGATCTTCGCCTGTCCCGGCTCGGGGCCAACCACTATGACACCCTGGAGAGCCAGAACAGCCTCGCCGTGGCCCAGGAGCGCAGCGGCCGGCTGGATCTGGCGATCTCGCTCTACGAGAAGATGCTGGCGGCGATGACCGCCTCTCTGGGACCAGACCACCCCGCGATCCTCACCACCCAGAACAATCTCGCCGGCGATTACCAAAAGCTCGATCGGGCGATCTCTCTCTTCGAGCGGACGCTCACGAGTCGGGTCGCCAAGCTCGGACCCGACGACCCGAGTATCCTCACCACCCAGAACAACCTGGCCGCCGCCTACCAGGCTAACGGCGAACGGGAGCGGGCGCTCTCACTCTTCGACAAGACGATGTCAGCCAGGGAAGCAACGCTCGGCCCCGAACATCCGGATAATCTGAACAGCCGGAGCAACCTCGCCCAGCACTCTGCCACCTCCGGCCAGTTGGACAAGGCGATCCCGCTCTACGAGCAAACGTTGACGACCCATATCGCCAAGCTCGGACCCGATCATGCCTCAACGCTGAATACTCAACTCAACCTCGCAGCCGCTCACGAAAAACGGGGCGACTTCGACAAGTCCGAGCCTCTGCTCCGCGTGATGCTCACCGCACGAAAGAAGAAGCTCGGCGAAGATCATCTGGATGTCTCACAATCGCTTAACTCGCTCGGCCAGAACCTGCTCGCTCAGCGAAAGTGGGCCGAGGCCGAACCCCTTCTCCATGAGGCCCTGGCGATTCGCGTGAAGGATGGCCCGGACGAGTGGACTCGGTTCAACACCGAGAGCCTGCTCGGCGGCACCCTCCTCGGCCAGCAGAAATACGCCGAGGCCGAACCGTTCCTCCTTTCCGGATATGAAGGGCTGAAGTCGCACGAGTCGAAGATCCCCGCCGCAGTCAAGATCCACCTGACCCGGGCGGGCGAACGGGTCGTGCAGCTTTACGAGTCGTCCGGTCGGGAGGAAAAGGCCGCCGAGTGGCGAGCCAGGTTGCAGCCCCCGTCGAGTCAGCCGGAGCAAAAGCCATGAAGCCACGGCGTAATCCACGCCTGCTCCTGGGCTCGTTGATCTTTTTCTGGCCCCAGGTCCTCGAGGGGCAGGAGTCTGGACCGAAGGCTGGGACCGATGGGGTTGTAATCGCTCGAACGGCCGAAACGCCCGTCGATCTTCGGTTCCGCTCCCCTCGGGCGACCGCGCGGACGTTCCTGATCGCGATGAACCAGGCCGAGGACGACCCGCACAGGATCGAGGATGCCGTCGCCTGCCTCGACCTCTCCGAGATCCCCTCCGATCGGCGCCACGGCGGCCGGTTCGCGTTCGAGCTGGAGTTCATCCTCCGATCGACCAACATCCCGACGAACGTGATTTCCGATCTCTCGGAGGGCACGGAGTGTGAGATCGGCGAGGTGAAGGACACCAAGATCAAGCTGCATCGGCTGCCGGACGGGCGTTGGCTCTTCGACGGCAAGACGCTCGAGAGCCTGCCCAAGATGCGGCTCCTCCTCTGGGAACAAGCACTTGCCGCCGGCCAGGGTAAAGACCTCGGCGACGTTCCCGCCGACTTCCGGTCGCCTTACGCGACATTCCGAACCTACGTCGCCGCATTGAAGCAGGAAAACATGGACGAGGCCGCCGCATGCCTCGACCTGACCGAGATCCCCGACCCGGCCCGCCGGATCGTCGGTAGGGAGCTGGCGTTCAAGCTCAAGGAGGTCCTCGATCGTAACGTCTTCATCATCTTCCAGGACCTTCCCGACACGTCGGTCGGCCTCCCGCTCGAGGCGGTGGTCCATAGGGAGGGCCGGATTACCGCTGAGCGACAGGTCTCGGGCAAACGGAAGGGACAGTGGCTGTTCAACCAAGCCACAGTCCGTTCGGTGGATCGGCTTTACGACGAATTCGAGTCGAAACCCCTGGTCCAGGAACTGGCCTCGATCGGTATCCCGGCGCCCGTCCCCTCATTTCGACACACGCCCGGTTTGTGGGTTCGTCGACGGATTCCCGACTGGCTCAGGACTCGAATCGGACCTTCGGGAGCGTGGTCGCTCGCCGCTTATCAACTCGTCGGGATGGTCCTGCTCGTCCTCTTGGTCGTGCCGGTCTACCGACTCGTGGTCTGGCTGGCCTTCCTCTTTCTCCGGTCCCTGATGTCCTGGAGGAGTAGCCTCACCGACGACCGGGAACTCCGGTCATGGGTCCGACCGATCGGCTGGCTGGCCGCCTCCTGGATGCTCGTCGAAGGCGTGACGATCCTGGATTTGAGGATGGAGGCCGCCGGTTCGCTCCTGGCCTTCCTCGTACCGGTCTACTGGCTCGTCGCAGCCCTGGCCGCGTATCAACTGATCGACCCGGCCTTGAAAATCGTCGCCGGTCCTGCCCTCTCTTGGGAGGGAGCGACGACCCTCGCGGCGATGGGTTACCCGGTGCTCTCTCTGGTCTTCAAGATCCTGGTGGTCGCATCCGGCCTGGCGGCGCTGCTCAATCTGTACGAATTCGACGTCGGGACCGTCCTCGCGGGCCTTGGGATCGGCGGCCTTGCATTTGCCTTAGCGGCACAAGATACTCTTAAAAACTTCTTCGGATCATTGATGCTGATCGCCGACCGCACGTTCCGAATCGGGGACCTGGTCAAGATCGGCGATCAAGAGGGGGTGGTCGAGTCGGTCGGGCTGCGCACCACCCGAATCCGAGGGCTCGACGACTCACTTCAGACGATCCCGAACGCCGACCTGACCACGGCACATGTCACCAATCTAGGCGCGAGACGTTATCGACGCTTCCAGGCTCATATCACAGTGCCCCATGGCACGCCCCCGGACCGCCTGATCGAATGCCGAGACGGCATCCTGGAGCTGATCCGGCGGCAAACCGACATACGGCAGGAGAAGAGCGAGGTCGCCCTGAATGACCTGGGAAGTTCCGGGGTCGAGATTCTGGTCCAGGCCTACTTCGATGTGTCGGACGGCCACGCGGAACTGATCGCCCGCGACGGCCTGATTCTCGAGATCGTCCGCCTGGCTGATCGGCTCGGCATCTCGCTCAAGTGAGCCATTCGCCCCGCTCCGAAGTGAAACCCGTCGTTGCTCCTCGAGAGCTGGGCCGCAAGGCGGAGAACCCGTCCTTGCAGAAGGGAAATCGCGCATGAAGAAGGTCTTCCTAACCCTGATGGTCGCGTCCGTCGCGACCAGTCCTGGCCTGAACGCCCAGGAGACGAAGAAGGGCTCGCCCGAACGTCCGGAAGCCACGAATTCCACCGCTTCGGCGAAACATGACGAGGCCGCTCGGGGCGACGACGAGAAGGCGATCAAGGTGCTTCTCGATGCATTCACCAAGGCGTTCAACGTCGGTGACGCCACCGCCGCCGCCGACACCTACGCGGAGACGGCCATCGTCGTTGACGAGCAAGGCGAGCGGACCGAGGGCCGGGCCGCCATCGGCGATCATTACGCCCGGTCTTTCGCCGACAACCCGGGGAGCAAGATTTCCATCCAGGTCGAAGCCCTTCGCTTCCTGGGGCCGGAGACGGCAATCGAGGTTGGCCGGACGACGATCACGCCGGCCGCTGATACCGGTGCACCCGAGGTCACCCGCTTCACGGCGGTGTACGTCAAGAACGACAATCGCTGGCTCCAGTCCGCCGTCCGCGACGAGGTCGCGCATGACGTCGCCCCCCACGAACGCCTCAAGGACCTGGAGTGGCTCGTCGGCGACTGGGTCAACGAGAGCCAGGATGCGGTCGTCACCACGACCTGCAAGTGGTCCAAGGGCGGCAACTTCATCGACCGCGAGTTCTCCGTGCAGACCAAGGGCCAGCCCGTGCTCTCGGGGACCCAGCGGATCGGTTGGGACCCGCTGAAGAAGCAGTTCAAGTCGTGGATCTTCGACTCCGAAGGCGGGCACGGCGAGGGGTTTTGGACCCGCGACGGCAACCAATGGGTGATCAAGGTGGACGGCGTCCGCCAGGACGGCCAGCCGGCCTCGGCCACGAACATCATCACGCGACTCGGCAAGGACCGCCTGGGCTGGCAGTCGACGGAGCGGACCCTCGGCGGGGCCTTGATCCCCGGCGTCGAAGAGTTCGTCGTGGTCCGAACTCCCCCCGAGGTCGGCAAATGAAGACGCCTCCCACCCCGATTCACCCCATGAGGAAGACGGCCATGACGCGGATTCTTTCGAGGCTCGCAGTCTGCACCTCGATGGCGACGTTCGCCATCTCGACGGACGCCTTCGCCGGTCGCGGCGGGGGCATGCAACGTGGAGGAGGCGGGGGCATGCAACGCGGAGGCGGCGGCATGAGCCACTCGCCCTCGTTCAGCCAGCCACGGTCCTCGTCGGGCGGATCGCACGCGCAGGGCGGCCAGGGGGCCGGCGGCTATCCCGGATCGGGCTCGCGGCCTTCCGGCGAGAATTCCGCCGGGGCCGGCAATCGCAACTCGAACTCCACGAATCCGAACGCGGGTGCCGCCGCAGGCGCCGGCTACGCCAACCGAAACCAGTCGGGCACCCCCTCGAACGCCGGTGCCGCCGCCGCCGGAGCCGGGTACTCCAACCGAAACCAGTCGGGCACTCCTTCGAACGCGGGTGCCGCCGCCGCGGGCGCGGGGTATTCCAACCGCAACCAGAGCCAGTATCCGAACGCGGGTGCCGCCGCCGCGGGCGCGGGGTATTCCAACCGCAACCAGAGCCAGTATCCGAACGCGGGTGCCGCCGCCGCGGGCGCCGGTTACGCTAACCGCAACCAGAGCCAATATCCCGATGCCGGGGCCGCCGCAGTCGGCGCGGGGTACGCCAATCGAAATCAGAATCAATATCCCTACGGCGGGGCTGCCGCCGGTGCGGCCTACGCCAACAACAACGGATATTGGAACGGCAACTACGGCAACGGGTCCCTGGGCACCTATGGCGGCGTGGCCATGGCGTCGCCATCCTATGGATACGGATCGTCGCCGTATGTTAACCCCTATGCGGGGGTGGGAGCGGGCGGAGGAGGCCAGGTCGCGGCGGGCAATCCCTCGTCCTACGATTATTCCCAGCCCGTGAACACGGCCGCCGAGCCCCCCGACGTGCCCCAGCCGGCCGACCTCTCCGCCACCCCGGCGGCCCAGGCCCGCCAGGCCTTCCAGTCGGGCGACTACGCTGGCGCCGTCCAGTTCACTCAGCAGGCCCTCGGGCAGACGCCGAACGACACCGACCTCCACCAACTCCTCGCCCTCGGCCTGTTCGCCCAGGGCAGCTTCGAGCAGGCCGCCGCCCCGCTCTACGCCGTCCTGGCCGTCGGGCCCGGCTGGAACTGGACCACGCTGATCGGCAACTACCCGGACGCCGACACCTACACCGGCCAGCTCCGCGCGCTGGAAGCCTTCGTCCGGGCGAACCCGGGGTCGGCCAAGGCCCTGCTCGTCGAGGCGTATCATTACATCTCGCAGGGGCACCCCGAGGCGGCAGTCGGGCCACTTAAGGCCGTGGTCTCGCTCCAGCCGAACGACGGCGTGTCGGCCCACCTCCTCGAGACGATCGAGCCGGCCGGGGCGCCCGCCCTGGCCCAGCCGCTCGATCCCGGCAAGTTGACGGGCGTCTGGGTCGCGCAAACACCCCCGAACGCGACGATCACCCTCACCATCTCCGACGACACCAACTTCACCTGGGCGATCGCCGCCCCGGGCAAGCCGCCGGTCACGATCGCCGGACCCTACACGCTGGCCGACGGCGTCCTGACCCTCTCGGGCCAGGGGACCACGGGCGGGCCGCTTGTCGGCAAGGTCGGATCGATCGACGACCGGCACATGAACTTCAAGGCCGTGGGAGGCCCGCCGAGTGACCCGGGCCTCCAGTTCGCCCGCTGATCGTCGACCCGGAATCGATCGCCCCCGTCGAAGTCGACGGGGGCTTCGCCCCGACGGCGGGAGGGGAGTTTGGTCCGGATCGCGGACATCGAGGCTCGACGATGACGGGGCGATGGGAAAAGGCGGCTGCGCGGATCAGATCCTTCGTCGATAACCCCGTCACGAACCTGGTGAAGGGCGTGGTCCTCGTGTTCATCGGTTTCTCCGAGGCCTCCCGGACGTTCCGGGAGGACCTCGCTCAAGGTCATGTCCGCCTCGGTCACGGGCTGATCATCATCGGCCTCTTCAGCATCCTCGAGTCGCTCCCCCACTTCATCGACGCCATGGAGGCTAGCGAGCGCTACCTGGAACTTCGCGAGCAGAAGGATCAAGAGAAGCGGGAGGCCGGCGAACCATGAGCCGGCCCGATCGGGAACCCCGCCCGAGATCTCGAACCTCGACTCCGCCATGGTCTCCAACGCCTTTTCCGGGGAGCCATCGATGATGCGGATCGACGACCTTCCCTACACAGACCGAGGAGTTCTCGAACAATGAAGATCGGCACGATTCAGGCGTTCGCGTGCGCGGGGCTGGGCGGCATGCTCGGCTTCTTCGCCGCCGCGAGAGACTCCGGCCCCTCGTCGAGGGCCGACGAGGCGAGTCGGCCCGGGATCACCGGGCAGGTCGTCGAGGAGCCATCCGGCTGTCCGACGGGCCTGGACAGGAACTTGCTGATGACCCGCGCCGAGCCCGATCCGCCCGCGGCCCAGGCCGAGGCCGCCCCGGCCTCGGCCGCCAGGAAGCCCAACATCCTCGTCATCATGGGCGACGACGTCGGGATCTGGAATATCGGCGCCTACCACCGGGGGATGATGGCCGGTCGGACACCGCACCTCGACCGGCTCGCCGCCGAGGGCATGCTGTTCACCGACTACTACGCCGAGGCCAGTTGCACGGCGGGGCGGGCCAACTTCATCACCGGCCAGATCCCAAAGCGCACCGGGATGACCACCGTCGGGCAGGCCGGCTCCACGATCGGCCTCCCGGCGCAGGCACCGACCATCGCCACGGCGCTCAAGTCGATGGGCTATGCCACGGGGCAATTCGGCAAGAACCACCTCGGCGACCGCAACGAATTCCTGCCCACCGTACACGGATTCGACGAATTCTTCGGCTACCTCTATCACCTCGACGCGATGGAGGACCCCTTCCACCCCAACTATCCCCCCGAGCTGAGGGACAAGGTCGGCCCGCGCAACATGGTCCACAGTTGGGCCTCCGACGCGGACGACCCGACCGAGCAACCGCGCTGGGGCAAGGTCGGCAAGCAGAGGATCGACGACGCGGGCATCCTACCGCCCAAGCGGATGGAGACGGTGGACGACGAGATCCTCGATCACACCTTCAAGTTCGTCGACAAGGCCAAGGCCGACGGCAAGCCGTTCTTCGTCTGGCTCAACCCCACGCGAATCCATGTCGTCACTCATCTCTCCGAGAAGTACGAGAAGATGCGGACGCCGCAGAACGGCTGGGCCACCGTGGAGGCCGGGATGGCGCAGCTCGACGACATCGTCGGGTCGATGATGAAGAAGCTCAGGGACGAGGGCATGGATGACAACACAATCGTCATGTTCACCACCGACAACGGCACCGAGAATTTCACCTGGCCGGACGGCGGGCAGACCCCGTTCGCCGGCGGCAAGGGGACGGTGATGGAGGGCGGCTTCCGCGCCCCCGCGATGATCCGATGGCCCGGCCACGTCCCGGCGGGCAAGGTCGAGAACGGGATCATCTCCGGGCTCGACTGGTTCCCGACCTTCGTCTCCGCCGCCGGGAATCCGGGCGTCGTCGAGGAGTTGAAGAAGGGGACGGAACTCGGCGGGGCCAGCTACAAGGTGCATCTCGACGGGTACGACCAGACGGACCTGATCACGGGCAAGGGACCGTCGGCCCGCCACGAGGTCTTCTACTTCGCCGAGGGGACGCTCGGGGCGGTCCGGATCGACGACTTCAAGTACCGCTTCGTGGACCAGCCGAACGGCTGGTTCGGCGGAACGGTCAAGCCGGACATCCCGATCCTGACCAACCTGCGCCTCGACCCTTTCGAGCGAGCGGGATTCACCGGCTCCGTCGAGTACTTCGAGTGGTTCAAGTTCCAGTTCTGGCGGTTCGTTTACGTCCAAGAGCAGGTGGGCAAGCTGGCCCAGACCGCCATCGAGTTCCCCCCGATGCAGAAAGGCTCGAGCTTCAACCTCGAGGCCGTCAAGGATCAGATCGATAAAGCCGTCGCGGGGCATAACACCGCGAGGTAGGTGACCATCGGAGATCGAGCCGCTACCGACGTATTTCAGGTTCACGATGTCGATGAAAGCATTGCTCACGATCACTGCCGGTATCGAAACAGTGGCCGGGCTGGCGCTGATGCTTGTCCCGGCCGCGGTAGTCTGGATATTGCTCGGTTCTTCGCTCGAAACGCCCGCTGGCTTGATCGTGGGTCGCATCCTCGGAGCCGCGCTGTCGTCGCTCGGGGTAGTTTGCTGGCTCGCTCGCGACGAGTCTCCGGGCCGAACGGTCGCGGGGCTGATCGTGGCCTTACTGCTTTACAATCTCGCGGTTGTCTCGCTGCTCGGTTACGCCTGGGTCGGTTTGGGGATGTCGGGCCTCGGCTTGTGTCCGGCGGTCATCCTGCATTCGACACTGGGCGTATGGTGCATCGCACGACTTCGAATCAAGAATTGAGGGATTACTCGGAGATCATCGGGCACCTGGTGGAGGCCTGGCGGGTCGCCGGGCTATCGGTGACGGGGAAGGCGGCCCGGGCGCAGGACTATTTGTGCGGGCAAGCCGAACGGTACGAGCGGTTCGCCGACGAGGTGGCGGAGGGTCTGTTGGGCCGGCCGTCGGCGGAGTTCGGCTGGATCCGCCGTCCGGGCGAGTCGGCCTCCGCGGACGCGGCGTGAGCGGCGATCGGATCGTCGGGCCCGAGAGGGTCATTTTGCGGGGCGGTCTCGGGGCATCACGACCCGCAAGGCCGGCCCAGATGGCACAAAATGAACATGTTCCCCATTATCGGTTTCTTGGGTCGGGGCTTTGGGACGAGACCCCATTGCTTCCCGACCCTGGTGATCGACACGGCATTGCTTTCAATAGTTAAGCCCTACCCAGACGAGCCTTCGTTCGTTCTTCTGGTAACATACTGGCGCGACTGCTTACGGCGCCAGGAAGGGTTACCCTGAGATGAGAACGATCCGATGCCGCTCGACCAGAAGCATGTTCATGCCGTGTTTCTGTCGGCCGTCGACCACGACGATCCTGCTGCACGCGCCCTCTTCCTGGATCATGAGTGCTCGACCGATGAGGAGCTACGGAGGCGGGTCGAGGTGCTCTTGAGCGCTCACGATCAATCCAATGGCCTGCCGGATCGGCCGATCGACGGTGTCGACATCGATGAGATCGTCTCGATCGCCGAACGCGAGGGAGAGAGACCCGGGATCGGGGGGCCCGCGTCGTCCAACGCCGCCTGCGACGGCTCCGCCCCGACGGTTGGCCTGGAGCCCAACGCCGACCTCACCGCCGCCAGCGGCGCCAGTTCGGGAAGCGGTAACGCCTTCGTCCCCTCGATCGAGGGCTATGAAATCCTGGAGGAATTGGGCCGTGGCGGGATGGGCGTGGTGTACAAGGCTCGTCAGGTCCTGTTGAATCGCCCCTGCGCCCTCAAGATGATCCTGGGCGGGGTCCTGGCCAGCCCCAGCGCGTTTGCCCGCTTCCTGGCCGAGGCCCAGGCGATTGCCCGACTCCACCACCCGCATATCGTCCAGATCCACCACATCGGCGAATCCGAGGGCCTGCCGTTCTTCGAGCTGGAGTATGTCGAGGGGGGAGGGCTGGACAGGACGCTCGACGGTACTCCCTGGAATGCGCGTCGTGCGGCCGGGTTTGTCGAGGTCCTGGCGGGCGCCGTCGCCGAGGCGCACCGGATGGGGATCGTCCATCGCGACCTGAAGCCGGGCAACATCCTGCTGAAGGGCGACGGGACGCCCATGATCACCGACTTCGGCCTGGCCAAGTCGCTCGACAGCGACTCCGGGCTGACGGCGACCGACTCGATCATGGGCTCGCCCAGCTATATGTCGCCCGAACAGGCCACGGGGCTGACCGGCGAGATCGGCGCGTCGGCCGACATCTACGCCCTGGGAGCGACCCTATATGAACTGGTGACCGGACGCCCGCCGTTCCGGGGCACTTCGATCCTGGAGACGCTGGATCAGGTCAAGACCGTCGAGCCCGTGCCGCCGTCGCGGCTGGTCCCCGGCCTGCCGCGCGACGTCGAGACGATCGCGCTGAAGTGCTTGCAGAAGGAGCCCGTCAAGCGCTATGAATCGGCCACGGCGATGGCCGCAGACTTGCGGCGCTTCCTCGGCGGCGAGTCGATCCTGGCGCGGCCGGTCGGCCCGATCGAGCGGGGATGGCGCTGGGGCCGGCGTAATCCCGTCGTGGCGGGCCTCGCCGCCGCATTGGCCTCGATCCTGGTGCTGGCCACGGCGGGCTCGCTGGCGGCCTACTGGCGGATGAGCACGCTGGCCCACACGGAGCACGAGGCCCGGCTGACCGCCGTGAAGGAGATGCAGGCCGCCCAGGAAGCCCGCGAGCGGGAGGCCGCCCAGCGGTCGCGCGCGGAGGCCAACTTCCACAGGGCCCGCGCCGCCGTGGACGGCTATCTCACCACGGTCAGCGAGAGCCAGCTCCTCAAAGTCCCCGGCCTCCAGCCGCTCCGCGGCGAGCTGCTGGAATCGGCCCTGCGATTCTATCGGGAGTTCCTCAAGGAGCGGGGCGACGACCCCATGCTCCGCGCCGAACTGGCCGCCACCCAGCTCCGGATCGGCCAGATCCAGACGGAGCTTGGGGCCTCCGACGAGGCGCGTCGGACCGTGAAGTCCGCGATCGCCGCCTACCAGGCGGAGGTCGCCAGGAACCCGCGGGACGTCGCCCTCCGCGCCGCCCTGGCCGACGCCTGGCTGGCCCTGAGCCACCTGGCTTACAACTTCGGCGGGCAGGACTCGCGTCAGGAGTGGCTCGAAGCGTTCGCGAAGAACTCCGAGCTTCGCGAGGGCCTGGCACGCGACCGACCGGATGATCCCCACCGCCAGGAGGACTTTGCCGCCGCTTTGAATTACCTGGGGTTCGCTCAAGACGAGGCCGGCCGGGACGGGATGCTGGCCCGCCTTCGCGGCGCCGAAATCCGCCTCGCCCTCATCCTCAAGTCCCCGGATGACCCGAAGATCAGTTTCGGCCTGGGAGAGTCATTGGGCTACATTGCAGTCACCCTGTCGAACTCGGGGCGCCACGAGGACGCCCTGGCGATGTACCTGCGTGGCCGGGAGTACCAACGCTTCGCCTACGACAAGCTGCCCCACATGATCGAGTATGGCTGTGACCTGGGCACGTCCTCCATGAATGCCGTCAGGGCTTACAGGAGCCTGGGGCGGAGCGACGAGGCCGTCGCCGAGGCACAACAGGCGGTGGATCACTGCCGGAGGATGGTCCGGGATCACCCGGCCTTGACGATCGTGAGGCGCCAATTCGTCTGGGCCCTGGAGGCGCTCGTCGAGAGCCAGCGCGACGCGGGCCGGGCGGCCGAGGCGGCACGGACGGGCCGCGAGCTGGGACATTGGCTCGACATCGTCGTCGACACGCCCCAATTGATCTACGACGGCGCCTCCTGGCACGCCCGGTTGTCCCTGTGGGCGGACGAGAGGAAGGGTTCCCTCGCGAACCAGGACCAGGACGAGGCGCATCGGGAGGCCGATCGGGCCGTCGAGCAGCTTCAGCAGGCCGTCGAGTCCGGTTTCGCCGACCTCGAAGCGGTCCGGAAGAACAATGCCCTCGACCCGCTCCGGGATCGGGCCGACTTCCAGAAGTTGGTCGCCAACCTGGAAGAGCGGCTGAGGCCACGTCCCCAGGCAGCCCCCGCGATGGTGGCGGTGCCAGAGAGCGGACCGGCGTCGAGCCCGGTCTCCGGGGCCGAGCGGGTCTTCCGGGCGCGAGCTGACCGGGCGGCGGTCCTGCATGCCGTCGGCGTGGTCCAGCGGCTTCACAAGCGTCACGACGAGGCTCGGGACTGGCTTGAGAAGGCCCGCCTGCTTTGCGAGCAGCTTCTCCGGGAGCGTCCGAGCGACACCTCGCTCCAGGCAACACTGGCCGATACTCACAGGACCCTGGGCAGCATGGATTACTGACCGCCGCATAAAGAAGGTCAAGTTTCGCCCAAGGGCAGGCCAGCTTGCGAGAAGAAAGCTCGGACGAGGCGAGGCTTCTGCCGGAGACGGGCGACGGCGTGGTGAAACTGCTCGTGCAACTCCTCCAGGTCGCGGCACACGACGTTGCGCATCTCAACGTTCTTGAGGTGATTCCATCCCCCCTCGTCCCACGGGTTGAGGTCCGGCGCATACCCCGGCAGTTGCTCGACCCGCACCCAGGTCCGGTTCTCGTCCAGGTATTCCTTCACCGCCGCCCGGCGATGGATCGGCGAGCCGTCCCGGATCACCAACAACCCTTCGCCGGCCACCTTCCGCAGGTGGATCAGGAACTCGATCACGTGCAGGCCGTTGAACGAGTGCTGCCGCACCAGCGTGTAGACTTTCCCCTCCGGGGTCATCCCGCCCATCACCGACAGGTGGTCGCGCGTCGCCTTCGCGCGGAGGACCGGCGTTCGGCCCGCCGGGGCGTAGGTCCGCACCAACCCCGGCAGGAGGTAGAAGCCCGCTTCGTCCTCGAAGACCAGGACCCGCCGCTCCTTGCATGCCCGGCCCAGCAGCTCGGGCCACATCTCCCGACGCCAGGATGCGATGGCCTGCTCATCACGCTGGACGGCCCGCCGGATCGGCATCTGGGGCGTCCCGCGCAAGTCCTTGAGGAGCTTGCCCACGTGGCCCTTGTGATAGCGGACGCCCAGTTCCTCCTCGATGACCCGGGCGATGCGGGCACGGGTCCAGACCTGGCCGCGAAAGCCGTATGCCTCGGCCCCGTGCCAAAGGAACTCCGGGATCAGGCGTCTCTGCTCGGCCGAGAGCCGAGGCGGACGGCCGGGCGACGGCCGGGCGAAGAGGAACTCGGGTCCGCCTTCCCTCGCCCTGGCGATCCAGCGAGAGACGGTCTCCTCGCGAACACCGAGCGCCTCAGCGATGTCACGCTGATGCCAGCCTCGCCCCCTCAACTCCAACGCACGCAGCCTCCGCCACTCCCGCGCGTCGCCAGTGATATTGCTCCGGCCATCCATACCCCCAATTCTACAGACCGGAGAACTTGACCTTCTTTATGCGGCGGTCAGTAAGTGGTTGGTCCGCGCCTCGCCAGGGGCTCCTCGCCCGCCCCGCCGCCATGCCGATGAAACAATACCGGAGCCCGCTCTTCATGCGATCGAGGGTTCGGGCAGCGTCGTCTCCCGGTCGCGGACCCGTCGTACATCGACGAAGGATGGCCCGTCGACGGCTCAGGAAAGGGTCGGGGATGCGTCGATCCGGAAAACCAGGGCGAAACAAATAACGTCTCTTTGATCCCATTCCAAGAAGCGGCCGGGTTAATTCGTCACGCTGTCGTTGGTCAAGTTAGAGGTCGAGATGCCCTGATCTCGCGGCGTGAAGCATTTCCAGCGGGCAAGAGGTCACTCTCGGGGCGGGAAAAATCGTGGCTCATGTGCGGCAATCGGTGATGGCGTTGGTCCCCATCAGAGCCTGGAGGAACTCATCACACACCGCCTTGACGTTGTACGACCAGAGGAAGATTGCCACATACTGGGCCAGGTAATGCTTGCTCACCCCACGGAAGGTCCGCAGGTAGTTCCTCAGCCCGGTCCAGATCCCTTCCAGGGTGTTGTCATGCACCTCGCGGATCCCGCCCCCGTCGTCGTCCCTGGCCCATTCCTTGGCGACGTGATGCACCGCGGCATGGCCCAAGCCCAGCCCGGCGAGATAGGCGTAGGACGAACTCTCGTCGGTGTAGACCATCACCCCGGCCGGGGCCGACTCCGTGACGAACCCCTCCAGGGTCGCCCGGTCGGACCGCCCCACCACCCGCGCCCGGAGCAGGCCGGAGTCGCGTCCGGCCACGCCGACGACCGGGGGCCGGTCGTTGGCGAAGTTGCCGTGGCCGGGCCGCTTGTTGGCCCGCCTCCGGGGCGGATCTTCGGGGTCGGGGTGAGGCCGGCCCTTCTCGCCGGCGTCCTGGTACATCTCGTCGGCCTCGACCGCCGCGTCGTCGGCCAGCGGCGAGGAGTCGGCCGCCTTCTTCGCCAGGGCCTGGAGCCGGTGCCGGAGCCGCAGCAGATGGGGCCGGTGTCGATTCAACTCGCGGGCCAGCCGGGCCGTGGAGGTGCCCTGGGCGATGCCGCGAAGGATCAGCAAGATCTCCGAGGGAGTGCGGTGAGTCTTGTGGAATTCGGTGCCGGTGAAGGCGTTGAAGACCCGGCCGCAGGCCTCGCAGCGGTAATCGAGGATCGGGGCGCGGTGGCGGCGATGGACCTTCAGGCGATCACCGGTCCCGCAGCGGGGGCAGATGAGGCCGCCCGGATGGAGAAGGGCGACGATCCGGGTGTAGCAGGCATCTTGGTCCATAAATTCCGCGATAGGAAAGTCCATGACGACGCCCCCGCATCTCCGATCGTCCGAGTCCCTGCGGAATTATTCGCAGAGGGCGGCGTCTTGGATAGACGGGCACCGATCTCCGCTCATGAGCCACCAACGATGAATCGTGGACCTCGAGACTCCCGCTTCACGGGCCGCGCAGGTGACGGTCTTCCCGCTCAACAAAGCCCCCATTGCTGCTGCTTGGGCCGGTGAGAATTCGTTCGGGACGGCATCGGGCGAAAGTGTCGCATTCTGAAGCACCATGTCGCGTGGCATCGGTTGGCCTCCGGGAGTGGAGTCGGGAGACGTCGGCTCGAATCTCCGACTCTATCGGTCAATTTCCATGAGAAAGGCGAGGGGTCGATACCCCGGGTATCGGCATGTTCCGAGAGGTGCGTCAGGCCACCGCCGCCTCGAAGGTCGGTAATTCCGACTCGGCGGCGGCTAGCGCCTCGCGGAGCGACTCGACCAGAGACAGCGGGTCCATTCCCCGACCTCGCTCGGCGGTGATTCGGATGCCCGAGGATGTCCTGAACACGCGGGTCGTCATGAGCTTCCCCTTGGCCTTCCCCCCCTGCCCTTCGCCGGAGATTTGCGAGCCTTAGCCTGCCGGACGACCTCGACCGTCTCATCACGGCTCAACCCCTCGGAGATCACCCGCGCGGCGACCTCGGACTGCTCGTCCACGTCAACGATCCCGGAGATCGCATAGGCGGCCGAGGCCGATAGCTCGCCCGACTCCACCCGAGACTGGATCGGTTCGGAGAGCTTCAGGAGGGCGACCGCCCGGACCACATTCGGCTGGGCGACCCCGAGCTCACGGGCCAGTTGATGAGTCGACCAGCCGTTCGTGTCCATGAGGGCCTTGAACGCCTTGGCTTGCTCCATGTCGGTGAGGTCTTCTCGGAGGCAATTCTCCACGAGTTGGAGGCCCAGTAGCTCCGACACGCTGGCCGGCCTCTCGGCGACCACGAACGAGAGGGTCGCAATGCCCGCCGACATGGCGGCCCGCCAACGCCGCTCGCCCATGATGATCACGTAATGGCCCCGCTCCTCGTTCCACCAGACCCGGATCGGCTGGAGTTGGCCCTTCGTCTTCAGCGACTCCGCCAGTCGGGAGAGGGCGTCCGGATCGAATTCTTCGCGGGGCTGGTCCGGGTCCGGGACGATTCGATCGACCTCGATCTCCGAGGCGTTCATGCTCCTCGTGGTCCCGATCAGGCGGGCCGGCCTGGGGGGCGGTCCGCCGGCCGATACCCGGGGTATCGCCCCGATCGCGGCGCGACCTCCGCCCATCGATTCCCCGATGTTGGCGCCCGCATCGCGCCTGAGTTGTTCGAGCTTGCTCATGGTCAGGCGACCTCCGCCACGGGTGAAATCGTTCGGGAAGCGAGGCGCGCCAAGAACTCGTCCGCCAGGACTTGGATGGCCCTGGCCGGGACCCCCTTCGGCTTGTGCTGAGCGATGGGCAAGCGTAAAGAGATGGCCTCGACGTAGGCAACAGCCTCGGGGACCACCGCCGTGAATACATCTTCCCCGTAGAGGGATCGGAGCTTCTCCTCATAGAGCTAATGGATGGTCTTCCGGCCCACCTTGGTCAGAAGGTAGCCCGTCAAGCTCAGGCCGGGATTCGGCCCCGCCTGGACCATCGCGATCGATTCCTGGACATCGGCGACTCCCATCGCCGCGTAGTCCTCGGGCGAGAGCGGGACCACGCAATGCTCACTCGCCACCAGGGCGGCCCACGAGGCAAGGTACAACGTCGACTGGCAATCGATGATCGCCACGTCATACTTCCCGAAGGTGGCGACCTCCGAGAGGAATGACTGCAGATAGAACTGGACCTCAACCTCGGCGGATCGGGGGTTGGGCGTGTTGAAATCGTCGAGAGACCTCGATCCAGAGATCAGGTCGATCCCGGGGATGCCGGTCTGCTTGATGACTTCGTCGGGGTAGGCCCAATTATTCCCGGCCGTCCGCCCCGGCTCCGTCGGGCATTGGCCCTGAAAAACCCGAGGTTTTGCGTCACTATCTGATGCAAGGAGAAGGGCCTTTTTCCGGCCTGGATCGAGGACGGCGAGATTGTGCCTCGTCCGCGATCGGTCCGGCTCATCGCCTTCGATACTACTCTTCAGGAGTCCCCGACATGAGTCACATCGTCCAGGTCCAGGCCGAGGTCCGCGACCCGGCCGCGCTGGCCGCCGCCTGTCGTCGGCTCGGCCTGCCCGAGCCCGTCGCCGGCGCAGCCCGGCTCTTCGAAGGCGAGGCGACCGGGCTGCTGGTCCGGTTGCCCGGCTGGCTGTACCCGGTCGCCTGCGACACCGAGGTGGGCGTCTTGCGGTACGACAACTACAATCAGGCGTGGGGCCGGCAGGATCAGCTCGACCGGCTCCTCCAGGCCTACGCCGTCGAGAAGGCAAAAATCGAGGCCCTCCATCGGGGACACTCGGTCTCCGAACGGCCCCTGGCCGATGGTTCGATCCGGCTCGTGATCCAGGTCGGAGGTGCCTCTTGAAGACCATCGAGATCACCGTCGACCCGAAGGGCCAGACCAAGGTCGAGACGCGGGGCTTCAGCGTCGGCGAGTGCCGCGAGGCCAGCCGGTTCGTCGAGCAGGCACTCGGGACTCGCACGGCCGAGGTCCTCACCGCCGAGTTTCATCAGGGCCAGCAGGCCGGCCAGGAACTCCGCCAGGAGCGATGACCCGGGCCTCGCCGTCCTACTCCATGAGGAGCACCGCGATGCCCGATGCCGACATCTCCACCGCGACGCCGTCTCTGATCGGGCGGATCGCCGGGGCGATCCGTCAGGAGCTGGACCAGGAGATCGATGCCTATCCCGGCTGTCGCTCGCCCGAGCGGGCCGACCCGCTCAACCGCGCGTTCCGCGCCGTCGTCCGCACTCTCATCGAGGGCGATTCTCGATCGCCGCGAGACCTGACCGCGCCCGTCTCTCTCGCCCTCGGCCGGCTCGCCAAGCGGCCGAGGGCTGGGATGACCGCCGGGTCAAGTCGCTGATCGAGGACGAGCCGGGCGGCCCCGACGACTGGCACTGTTTCCTGGTCCTCAGCTCGCGGTCGCAGATCGAGCCCTTGCTCGATCCAGATGACGATCAGCACCCCTGATCCCACCACCCGTCCTTCAGATCAAGCCCCATCACCAACCAAGGAACCCGACCATGACGCTCGCCGGGCGTTTGTCCGAGTACGTGCGCGCCGCGTTCTCGGGGATCTACATCCGATCTCATGAGCATGACGACGCGATCGCCGAGATCGCACGACTCTGCCGCGACCAGGGCTGGTCGCTGGCCACCTGGGACGTCGACCGCGGCCTGGCACTCGCCGGCCGCGCCGATGCCCCGGGCGTCGTCCCAGGAGCGGCCGACCCGCTCGCCGCAATCCGCTCTCTGGGCGCCCTCGCCACGTCCGAGGGCACCGCCATCCTGGTGCTCCGCAATTTCCACAAGTTCCTCGGCTCCGCCGAGGTCATCCAGGCCCTGGACACCCAGCTCGCCGCGGGCAAGCAGGCCAGGACGTTCGTCGTCATCCTGGCGCCGACGGTCCAGGTCCCCGTCGAGCTGGAGAAGCTCTTCATCGTCCTCGAGCACGACCTGCCGGGGCGCGATCAGCTCTCGGCCATCGCGAGGGGCTTGGCCACCGAGCCGGGCGAATTGCCCGAGGGCGACGGCCTGACGGCCGTGCTCGACGCGGCGGCCGGGCTGACCAGGGTCGAGGCGGAGAATGCGTTCAGCCTTTCGCTGGTCCGGCATGGCCGGCTCGCCCCCGACGTGCTCTGGGGCCTGAAATCGCAGTCGCTCAAGAAGTCCGGCCTGCTCGGCCTGCACCATGGGGGCGAGACCTTCGCCGGCCTGGGCGGCCTGGACGCCCTCAAGGCCTTCTGCGGCCGGGCGCTCCGCCGGGGCGGCAGCCCCCTGGCCCGCCCGCGCGGGGTCCTGCTCCTGGGCGTCCCCGGCACGGGCAAGTCGGCCTTCGCCCGCGCCCTGGGCAACGAGACGGGACGGCCGACCCTGGTCCTCGACATCGGCACGCTGATGGGCTCGCTCGTCGGGCAGACGGAGGCCCAGGTCCGCCAGGCGCTGCGGATCGCCGACGCGATGGCCCCCTGCATCCTCTTCTGCGACGAGCTGGAGAAGGGGCTCGGCGGGGTCGGCTCCGGCGGCAACGGCGACTCGGGCGTCTCGGCCCGGCTCTTCGGCTCCTTGCTCACATGGTTATCCGATCACGAGTCGGACGTCTTCTTCGTCGGGACGTCGAACGACATCAGTAGGCTGCCGCCGGAGTTCAGCCGCGCCGAGCGGCTGGACGCGATCTTCTTCCTCGACCTGCCCGGGGCGGCCGAGAAGGGCCGGATCTGGGAGATGTACCTGGCGCGGTTCGGGCTCGACCCCGGCCAGCGCCGGCCCGGCGACCGCGAGTTCACCGGGGCCGAGATCCGGAGCTGCTGCCGCCTGGCGGCCCTGCTCGACGTCCCGGTGATCGAGGCGGCCGGGAACGTCGTGCCCGTGGCGGTGACATCCGGCGAGTCGGTCGAGCGGCTCCGCCAGTGGGCGACCGGTCGATGCCTGTCGGCCGACCGGCCCGGCCTCTACACCCGCGCCGTCGAGGCGGCGACCCGGCCCGGGCGCAACGTCCGTCGCGAGCCATCGTCCAACTGACCTCGCCTGACCGACATCTCCCCGACCGGTGACCCGATCTCGCAAAAACGGGTCGCAGTAATCGCAGAGATCGCCATTCGGGGCTTTTCTGCGATTTCTGCGAATCACTTCGAGATATTCCCTCCTCCGGAACCACCCACCCATGACCACCCTTCTCGACCACCTCGACGCCCGGCCGGCGGCCCTCGCCAGGTCCGACGTCGCGACCACGCCCGCCCGGCGGCTCCGGGCCACCATGGCCGCGGCGCGGGTCTCGTTCACCTGGTTCGGGGTCCAGAAGGCCCTGACCCGCGAGCAGAAGGCCCGGGCCGCCGAGGCCTTCGACGCCGAGGGGCCGTTCCTCTCGGCGGGCAAGAAGCTGATCGATACCCGGCATGTTGCATTCCGGGCCGTCACGGCCATCCGGGGCAAGGCGGACGCCTACTGGAGGGGCCAGAGCCTGCCGTTCCCCGAGCCCGGCGTCCGGCTGATCCGGCATGAGGTCGTCGAGTCCTTCGCCGCCCAGATGTCCGACTTCCGGGTCGAGCTCGACGACGCCGTGGCCGATCTGGATCGCCATTATGGCGAGCTCAAGCAAGCGGCCCGCGAGCGACTGGGCTCGCTGTTCAACCCCTCGGATTATCCCGAGAGCCTGGTCGGGCTCTTCGGCGTGCTCTGGGATTTCCCCAACGTCGAGCCTCCCGATTACCTGGTCCAGCTCTCGCCAGGGCTCTACGAGGCCGAGCGAGCCCGGGTGTCGGCCCGGTTCGAGGAGGCGGTCCAGCTCGCCGAGCAGGCGTTCCTCGATGAGTTCGCGCGGCTCGTCGCCCACCTGACCGAGCGGATCACCGGCGTCGGCGAAGATGGCCAGCCCCGTGTCTTCCGCGACTCCGCCGTCGAGAATCTGACCGCGTTCTTCGAGCGGTTCCGGGCGCTCAACGTCCGGAGCAACGACCAGCTCGACGCCCTGGTGGTCGAGGCCCAGCGGGTCGTCCGCGGCGTCGCTGCCCAGGACCTCCGGGATGGCGCCTCGCTCCGAACGTCCGTGGCCACGCAACTGGGCCGGGTGCAAACCTCGCTCGACGCGATGCTGGTCGAGCGGCCTCGCCGACGGATCCTCCGGCAGCCGGGAGGGGCGTGATGCAACTCATCGTCGAGCCCGCCGGCCGGATCCTCGCGATCTATGGGGAGGAGATCGACCTGGCCGCCCTGGGGCCGATTGTCATCCACCGCGCCAGCTCGGTCGAGCCCGATCCGGACGGCCGCTGGCACGCCGACCTCGGCCCGCTGGCCGGGCCGTTGCTCGGGCCATTCTCCTCACGGAGCGAGGCCCTGGCGGCCGAGGTCGCCTGGCTGGAGGAGCACTGGCTCCTGAACCGGCCCTGATTCAACCCCTTCCGACCTGACCTTTCCCGATGACCCCTCACGAATCCGCCCGCCGCCCGTCGCGGCCGACGGACCTCGTGTCCGGGGGATCGCCGCGCGCAGGAACTCCACCCAGGATCCCGACCATGACCCAGTCCCAGCTCGATCGTTCCATCGCCGACCGGACCGGCGATTCGCTCCGCACGGTCCACCGGATCGGGTTCGGCCTGCCGGCCGCCGATCTGGAGCCGGAGGACCTCCATCTGGTCGTCGACTGCCCGTTCTGCGGCCATCCCACCCCGTACCCGGGCCGGGCCGGCGACGGCTCGCCCGCGCTGGCCGAATGCCCGGGAGATCGATGCGACGTCTACTTCGACTTCAGGCCCGGCGAGGTCTATGCCGCCGGGCCGGTCGATCATCGGATCATCCCGACCAATGGATCGGTGATTGATAACTGGCTGACTCCAGCTCGCCGGATTCACCGATGACCCGGGTCGGTCCACCCCGGGCACGAGCCATCGCGACCCGGGATCCCATCCCCTCGGAGACCACGACCATGATCACCTTGACCCGCCGCCAGGCTCGGGATCTGCGCGGCATCTTTCGCCGATCCGTCCTGGGCATCGCCCATCGCGGGCCGATCCCGCCGATCGTCTTCTCGGTCGAGTCCGGCCGGCTTCGCGTGAGACATCATCATGCCCATCTGGCGGTCGAGCACGCCGCTGCCTCGGCCTGGCCGTCGGGCGGATCCGTCGCGTTGCCGCTCGAAGCCCTGGCCGAATTCGAAGGCCGCGACGAGGCGACGGTCGCCCTCGACCCCGCCTCTCCCGAGCGGACCGTGGCCCGCTGGTCCGATCGGGGGATCCCGCAGTTTCGCGAGTATCCGGCCCTGGCCAGCGACGGGCTCGGCCCGTTCCCCGAATCGCCCCGGTCGTGGGTCGAGGCACCCGCTTGCCTGCTCGACGCCCTGGCCGAGGCGACCGCCACGGCCGCCGAGGTAGACACGCGCTATGCCCTGAGCAGCCTGGCCCTGAGGGGCTCGGCCGGCTCGATCGCCGCCACCGATGGTCATCAAATCCTGATCCAGGGGGGCTTCGAGTTCCCCTGGGACGGCGACGTCCTGGTCGGCCGCTCGCCCCTGTTCGCCTGCCGGGACCTGCCCCGGGATCGGCCGATCTCGATCGCCAAAACCGATAGCCACGTCGCCCTCCGCGTCGGCCCCTGGACGATCTGGCTGGAGGTCTTGACGGATCTCCGCTATCCCGACGTCGACCGCATCCTGCCCGGATCCAACGACGCGCTCACCCGTTGGCAGATCGACCCCGGCGACGCGCGGTTCCTGCTCGATTCGCTGGGCCGCCTGCCCGGGGCCGAGGAGACCAACGCCCCGGCGACGATCGACCTCAATGGCCGGATCGCGGTCCGGGCGAAGGCCGTCGGGGATGGCCATGCGACCGAGCTGGTCCTCTCACGATCGGTGTACACCGGGCCGCCGGTCCGGCTCCAGACCAACCGGGAATTCCTGGGGCGGGCGATCCGGCTGGGTTTCTCCGAGGTCGAGGTCGTCGACGCCGAGAGCCCGCTGGTCTGCCGGGACCAGCGGAGGGTCCTGGCCTGGCAGCCGCTCTCCGGCGAATCGGCCCTCGGCCCGTCCGAGGACGTGGTTCGGATCGAGTCGCCCCCTGCGATCGTCGTCGTTCCCGAGGTCGCGAACGATCGCATCCCGTTGCCTCGCCAAACCGACAAAGTCGAACCGGCCCAGGACCGGGATGGCACCGGCCTGCCGGCCCTGATCCGCGAGGCCGAGTCGATCCACCGGGCGCTGGGCGAGGCCCGTTCGCGCTCGCAGAAGCTGGTGGTCGCGCTCCGTCGCCAACGCAAGCAGGCCCGCCTGGTGGCGGCCACCCTGGACTCGCTCCGGCAGCTCCGGCTCCGGGAGGTCGCCGGCTAGCCGGGCCGGCCCATCGCGGGTTTGAGATCGACCTTCAAGCATCCTGGGAGGAACGCCCATGCCCCTGCGGCTCAACGTCGGCGTCAGCAAGAAGCTCGGCCTGCCCGCCTACTCCTCGATCGGGGCGAGCTGCCAGCTGGAAGTCGAGCTGGATTCGGGCCTGCTCCGCGACCTCGACGGCTTCCACGCCGAGGTCCGCAACGCCTTCATCGCGGCCCGGCAGGCCGTCAACGACGAGCTGGCCCGGCTCCAGGTCCGGACCGAGCCGGGTGACGCCCCCGCCACCGAGCGTCGCGACATGATCCACCCCGTGGAAGTCCGCCCCACACCCGGCCCGGAGTCGCGACCGGCCCGGATCGGCAAGCCGGCCACGACCAACCAGGTCCGGGCGCTGGTCGCGATCGCGCGGAGGCAGCACGCGGACCTGGATGGGCTGCTCGGCGAGCTGGGCGTCGCCCGGCCCGAGGACCTCTCGCTGGCCGAGGCCTCCCGGCTCATCGATCAGCTCAAGGCCGCCGGTGTCGTGTGAGCGGCCTGGCCCACGCTCGGCCTGTTTCGTCATCCTCAATCACCAGGGAGATGCCCCATGCCCGGCTTGACGGTCACCGAGAAATCCCACTGGCGCGACCGGATCGCCGCCCGGATCGCGAAGGCGGCCGAGCGGATCAAGGCTCGCCATCCGACCCTGTTCGACCGGGTGGCCCGCGAGGCCCACGAGCAGGCCCTGGCCTCGCTCGGCCTGTCCGAGATCTACGCCGAGATGGAGTCGATCAAGTCCGAGGAGGGGACGCTGGCCCGTCGCAAGAAGGCCGCCCAGCGACGGATGGTGGCCACGCTCCGAGGACGGCCGATCGACGAGGTCCCGGACTCCTTCAGTTTCCGCTATGGCGGCGACCCCTCGGTCCCTCCCGAGGTGACCGAGGCGATCGCGCAGAGGCAGGCGGCCCACCAGGATCAGTTGCTGGCCGACGACCCGATCGGCCGGGAGATCGCCCGGCTGGAGTCCGAGAAGGACCGCCTGCTCGACACGGTCTGGCTGGCCGCGTCGCCGGCCCAGTTCAAGCAACTCTGGGTCAAGGTTGGCGAGCTGCTCGGCGACGCGCCGACGGCCCTGGAACGCGAGGCGCTGGCCATCGAGCCGGCGAAGGAGGCCTGATGCCCCGACGCCATCGCAGGCGACGGCCCGGCCGTCGTCCCCCCGATCGCCACTCCCAGCGTTCCGGGAGGCCGCTCCCCGGCGGCTTCACGCCCCCCGGGCTCGACCCCCTCTACCGGATCGCCATGCCGGGCCTGACGGGGGATCGGAAGCGAGAGTACTTCAACGGCCTGACCGGCTGGCTCGTGGCGGGGATCGCCCCGGGCATGGCGATCCTGGGCTTCTCCCTGTTTGGCCCGCTCGGGGCGATCCTGGGACTCGGCTTCGGCCTGGTCGCCGGCGGATGGTCCGCCGAGAAGGGGCGGTTCTACCGGCAGTGAAATCCCGGAGTGGGTGAAGCCTCGGGCCAGGACGGGATCCGTTCCGACTGGAAACAATCACGGCGTGATCGCAGAGCCAGGCCTTGGCGTGACTGGCCTATCTCGCTCGCGACCTCTGCCCGTTTCGCCGGATCACCGGCCTGGTCCGCCGCATCGAGCTCCGTCTTGACCTTTGCGCTGATCGCACTGGCCACCCGAAAGGGGGTAATCCTGGGCGAGAGCGATCGGTCGGCATCGGGCTCCAGGACCCCTGGTCCCTCCTGTACGGGTGGATCAACAACCTTCGTGCCGGGCGTCGATACGGCAAGACACCCTCGGGCGGTCCATCGGGGCCTCCCGGGGGTTGCACTTTTTCTTATCGGGTATGAACGTTAGCAGGGCGGTGACCAAACACCGCTCCTCCCGCTTGCAACGTCCTGGCACTCCGGCTTATATCTAGGGATACCGGATTCGGGACGGGGTGAAGCGGATACGATCGAATGCCGTCCGGGCATGGGGCGGGCCGTTCACCTCGGGGCCGGTCGATGATAGATATGGGCTTCGAGCCCGGTTTTTTAACTGACCACCCCGCGGCCCACCCGGTTGAGCCACGAGCTCGAAGAGGTAAGTGCCGTTCGGCCCACTTGGCTCGCTCCCGCGAGCTGCACCCGCCCACGCCCGGTCTCGACGGAGGCATGGCAATGGATCGATACGTCGGCCTCGACCTCCACAAGCAGTTCATCGAAGTCTGCGCCCTCGATGACAAGGGCAAGGTCGCCTACCGCGGCCGCACCGGCTGCCTGCGACAGGAGCTGGAGGCGTTCGCCCGGGCCCAGCTCACCAAGACCGACCACATCGCCCTGGAGGCCACCACCAACACCTGGGCCGTCGTCGACGTCCTCCGCCCCTTCGTGGCCCGCGTCGTCGTCGGCAACCCGCTCAAGACTCGCGCCATCGCCGAGGCCAAGGTCAAGACCGACAAGGTCGACGCCGAGGTCCTCGCCCAGCTCCTACGCTGCGACTACCTGCCCACCGTCTGGCAGCCCGACCAGGACACCCAGCAACTCCGCGGCCTGCTCACCCACCGCGCCGCCTTGATGACCCAGAGGTCGCGGGCCAAGAACCGCGTCCAGTGCCTGCTCGCTCGCCTGCTGCTTCAGCCCCCCTGCAAGGTCCTCTGGACCAAGACCGGGATGGCCTGGCTGAAGGCCCTCGACCTGCCCGCCCATGCTCGACTGGCCCGCGACAGCGAGCTCAGGCAGATCGCCCTGATCGACGGCGAGCTCGCCGAGATCGACAAGGAATTGGCCGAGTCCGCTCGGAAAGAGAAGCGGGTCCAGCTCCTGATGACCATCCCCGGGGTGAACTACGTGGTCGCCCTGGGTCTGCTCTCGGCGCTGGGCGACATCGGCCGATTCCGCGATGGCGACCACGCCGCCAGCTACCTGGGGCTAGTCCCCTCGACGAGGCAGTCGGGCCGCAAGTGCTACCACGGGCCGATCACCAAGTCGGGCAGCCCCCAGGCCCGCGGCCTGCTGACCCAGGCGGCCCAGCACGCCAGCCGCCACCCCGGCCCGATCGGGGCGTTCTTCCGCCGGCTCTCCAAGCGGAAGAGCCGCGCGGTAGCGATCACGGCGGTGGCCCGCAAGCTGGTGACGATCGCCTACCTGATGCTCAAGAACAACGAGCCGTACCGCTACGCCAGGCCGGAGCTGATGCGCGAGAAGTTCGCCAAGCTCCAGGGGGCCGGCACGCAGGCGGCTGAGGGAACACAGGCATCGCCCCGGGCCAAGGCCGGATCGGGCCTGGCGGAGGTCTACCGGTCGGCCCAACTGCCTCCCGTGACGGCGCCTGAGAGCCTGCCCGCCGGCGAGCGTCGGATGCTCGCGGAGCGAGAACTAGGGGATTTCGTCCGGGGGCTGTACCAGGGGAAGTCGGCCGATTCTGGAGCAGAGCCGGCCGAGGATCGAGGCCGGAAGAAGGGCGAGCAAGAGCCAGCGAACTCAGGCGAGACTGGCCGCCCGGCGGGGCGGCGGAAATGAGATCTTCTTTTAGATATCAGGAGTAGGATTGTGTTGATTGGTTGGGGCGCATCGTCTCTCGTCCCGTGACCGCCGGGGCGTGGGCGGCATCGATCCCCGGGGGCTCTGCCCCCGCACCCCCGGGATTTTCCGAGGCATGGCTCCGGTGTCCGAAGCGGGCTGGAAGGACAAGCGACCCCTGGACGACCGGGGCCGGCCAGGGGCCTCGTGCGCCTCGGCGCACCGTCGGCCCGGTTATTCCTCGTCCGGTTGCGTCCCCGCAGAGCCTGACTCCGCTTCACCGAGCCGCGTCATTGTAACAAATCCGCCGTCGAACCACGGGCAACACTTGACACGTTCAGAGGTACCTATCAGCGACCCCCGACCATTCCTGCTCCTGGGGAATCATCGAGAGCGTCACTTCCCGTTCAGGGCGATCCTGCCCTTGGCGAAATCGGCTTCCGAGCGCCCGTAGTCTCCGGGCTCTGGGAGCACCTGGCCGACCTCGCCGAGGACTTCTCGGAGCGGAAACGACTGCTGATCTCAGCCCTGAGGAACGCGGAGAGTTTCGACGAGGTCCGACG
Source organism: Tundrisphaera lichenicola (assembly GCF_051175385.1). Lineage (GTDB taxonomy): Bacteria > Planctomycetota > Planctomycetia > Isosphaerales > Isosphaeraceae > Tundrisphaera > Tundrisphaera lichenicola. The sequence goes on from NZ_CP195108.1 coordinate 113,096, forward strand.
CATCCGCGAGCGGCTCGACCGACGGGAGACTCAGGTCGAACCGGATCCCGAGACGTCCCCCCAGGGCGGTATCTGAAGACGCCCTCTCGGCGAATTTGTACGAACGGAGCCACCCGGTGGCTCGTCCCGGGAGATCCCCACCCACGGTAGCAGAGACCCCTCCGATGAGGCTCGCCCCGAGCCCGTCGCGGATCACGGAAACGGCCGCCCGAGCAGCCCGATCCGACGATCGCTCTCGCATCGTATTCCCTATCGTTCAGGGCGATTGGAGGACTGCCGCGAGGGACTTGCTCTCGCGGACTCGGATGAGTGCGGACAACCGACCCGTTCCGTGGTCATCGACGGACACTCGCCATGTTTCGGCGCGTGACGCGACCGGTGATCAGATTAGCGGATGCACCTCGGGAGTCTCCTCCCGTCTTGATGGGTATGCCTCGCCAAGACGCTCATGGCCGTCACTCGCGTCTTTTCGTGTCACGGCTTGGCCCAAATCCGTCGAAAATTCGATGGTGAAGGCGACCCTGCCCGATTCTCCCGGCGTCAAGTGGCGGCACAATGATCGCCACTTGACGACCGACGAGGAGTTGAGAGAGTCCTGAGGAGGCCTCAATGAGACCCGAATCGGCCTCCATGCGATCCCGAACAGACCCGAAACGGGCGACGGCCGACCCCGAAGGAAGCCAAACGTGCCCATTTGGGCGCCCTCGGCTGGGTCTCGCCTGGCGAGAAATCCGCCGAAGGGTTGAGATTCCGATCCCGGGCCGCGGCCCGTCCCTGATCGAGATCGGGAGGCCCAAAAATGGCCGGAAAAGCGATCCGAAACGGGACCGAATTTCATCGACCAGAAGCCGAGGAGATCGGGTGGGAAATCCAGGCGCGAGGTGGAGGCCTTGATGTCCATTCCTGGGATCAAATATCCCCCGCCTTCCAGGCGGCCACTTGTAGTACGTCGAGGTGGCCATCACGGCTCGGGCGAGGCTGATCGTCGGGGCGAGCGAGGATCGATGAGGCCGGAGTGTTGGACCGCACTACCAGGGGGGGTCGGAACACTGTGCCTCTGCCGCCTTGGTCGGGCTTTCAGCCGACTGGCGAACCTACCGCCTTCCAGCCGGTAGAGCCTCAGTCGTCGCCGCCTCGTTGGCGCGGGCCACGCCGGTCAGGGCGTCGGTCACGCCGAGGGAGGTGAGGATGGCCAGGCTCAACGCTTTCCAGTTCACGGCTGATGCTCCTACGAAATGCTGGTCTTCGATCTTCGTGATTCGTTCGCGGCCTCCAGTGGGCCGCCCTTCCCTCGATTAAGCGAGAGCCCGTTGCGAAAGCGGACACCGAACACTCGTTATTCTTTTCGGGCCGTGAGGTGGTCGGCTACAATCGCTGGTGCCTCGTCGAGTTACGCCATGTAGGCAATCTAAATAGCTCCACTCAACAGGGAAAGTGCTCGATTCTGGTCCAAGCTGGGAAGCATCGGGAATTCGGACCATCTTGCTTTCCCTGTTGAGTGGAGCTATTTACTCACATTCCGCACCTCCTCCGGAAAGTTTGTAGGCGGTCCGCGTCGATGCCCAGGAGTTGGAAGACTCGACGCTGAGCGGGGTCGGGTCGGGCCAGCCGCCGCGTGATCGTGCCTCGCTCCTCGACGATCACGATGCACAGGGGGCCGAGGATCTGGATCAACGCCGGGCCGGTCGGCGAGTGGCACGGGCGTTCTTCCGGGTAGATCCCATACAGCGGCTTGCCCCCGAGTTCCCGACGTACCCGCCGTTCCATCAACGCCAGCACCATCAACGCCCAGACCAGGATGCACAGTAGCCCGGCGATCCAGTCCGGGTTCTTCAGGAACATCGGCGCCACCTCCAGGGGCCCCTTGAGGTGATGAAACCGCCGCTCCACCCGGCTCTGCTCCTTGTAGACGCTCAGCACCTCGGCGAGCGGGTGGCTCTGCTTGGGCAGGTTGGTTTTCAGCACGTAGATGCCCTCCAGGTGCTGCCAGCGTTCCAACGCCGCGGGGTCGAGCTGCCAGGAGAGTCCGAACCCGGTACCGGCGTCTCCAGACAGATGGTAGCTGATCAAGGCCCCTTCGCCATACTTGCCCTTGGCCGCCTCCAGGCGACGGACGATCGCCTCGGTGGTCTTCAGGCTGTACCGGCCCAGGTTCCTCCGCACCGCCTCGAACTCGGCGACGACCTTGGCCAGGTCTTGGCCTCCTGGCGGGCCTTGGACTGGCTCCAGACGAAGACCATGCGGTACCCAAGGAGGCTAGGATTTTTTCCCCCTCGCGCCGGCTATACTACACGCATGAGCGATCTGCCGCTGTTTCCCGAATCCGTGGACGCCCCGGGGCCGACACCCCGACCCGGTGCTGACCTCGGCCCCGTGCCGGCTCCCCGGTTGCGACGTCCGGTCCGCGACCAGTTGATCATGCGTCCCTGCTCGATCGACGAATTGATCGCCGACGACCATGACGCTCGCCTGGTCTGGGATCTGGTCCAGACCTGGGACCTGTCCCGGTTTCTCGGGACCATTCGGGCTCGGGGTGAGGCACCGGGCCGGGCTTCCACCGATCCCCGGTTGCTCATATCGCTCTGGCTCCATACCGCCACCCAGGGCCTCGCCAATGGCCGCGAGCTGGCCCGACTCTGCCAGGAGAGCGACCCCTACCGCTGGCTCTGCGGCACGGTCTCGGTCAACTATCACATGCTCAATGACTTCCGGGTCGAGCACGCCGGGCCGCTGGAGGATCTCCTGACCCAGATGCTCGCGGTGATGATCCGAGGCGAGTTGGTGACCGTCAGCCGGATAGCCCAGGACGGCACCCGGGTCCGGGCCTCCGCCGGGGCCGGCAGCTTCAAGCGACGCGAGACGATCGAGTCGTCGTTGGAGCGAGCCAAGGCTCATCTGGAGATCATCGCCAAGCAGGCCGCGAAGTCCGACGACGCCACCGAGCGTCGCCGGCTCGCCGAGCGGAAGGCGGCCCAGGGTCGGGTCGACCGCATGAAGCAGGCCCTCCAGGAGCTGGCCTAAGTCGAGGCGGCCAGGGCCCAGCAGAAGGACAAGCCGACCAAGGCCGAGCGGGCCCGGGCCAGCACGACCGACCCCGAGGCGAGGTTCATGCGTATGCCCGACGGCGGGAATCGCCCGGCGTACAACGTGCAACTGGCCGTGGATACCCAGAGCCGGGCTGTAGTAGTTCATCGACGCTAAAGAAGTGGGTAAAATCGGGTCGGATTTCCGACACCATCCGGGCACCGGAGGCCGACCCGATGAACTCCGCTCTGAAATGCCAGGTCCACCTCACCGCCGAGCAGCGCCGGGACCTCGAACGGACCGCCCGTGACGGCCGGACGCCGGCCCGTAAGGCCCGGTACGCCAGGCTGTTGCTCCACGCCGACGAGGCCCACCCGGAGGGCCGCCGCAACGACGCCTGGATCGGCGAGGCCCTCGGGATGCACGTCAACACCGTCGCCCGGGTCCGCAAGAGCTTCGTCGCCGGAGGGCCCGACGCCGCCTTCGGGCGCAAGGCCCGCGAAGCACCGCCGGTCCCCCCCAAGATCGATGGCCACGTCGAGGCCCACCTGGTCGCCATCCACTGCGGCCCGCCGCCGGAGGGCCGGGCCCGCTGGACGCTCAAGCTCCTGGCCGGCGAGTTGATGGCCCGCAAGCTGGTCACCGAGGTCTCGGTCGAGACGGTCCGCAGGGGCGCTAAAAAAAACGCGCTGAAGCCCTGGCTGAAGGCCGAGTCGTGGTGCATCCCGGAGCGGGATTCGGCCCGGTTCGTCGCGCAGATGGAGGAGGTCCTCGACGTGTACGCGATGCCGCCGAGCGAGGAGGAGCCGACGGTCTGCATGGACGAGGCGGCCAAGCAGATGCTGGAAGGCCTCCACGACCCGCTCCCGCCGGCCCGCGGCCGTGCGGCGCGGGAGGACTACCACTACGAGCGCAAGGGGGTGCAGGCGATCTTCATGTTCTTCGACCCGAACCGGGGCTGGCGGCGGGTCAGCTGCCGGGAGAGCCGCACGCGGGTCGACTGGGCGCACGAGGTCAGGCGACTGCTGGACGAGGACTACCCGGCGGCGCGCAAGGTCCGGCTGGTCTGCGACAACCTGAACACGCACACGACCGCGTCGCTGTATGCGGCGTTCCCGGCGGCGGAGGCGCGCCGGCTGGCGCGGCGGCTGGAGATCGTGCACACGCCGCGCAACGGGAGCTGGCTGAACGTGGCGGAGATCGAGCTCTCGGTGCTGGCCCGGCAGTGCCTGGCCCGTCGGATCGGGGAGCCCGAACTCCTGGCCGCCGAGTGCGCCGCGTGGGAGCGAGCCCGGAACGCCGAGGGCGGTCGGGTGATCTGGAAGTTCACGACGGCCGATGCCCGGGTCAAGCTGAGGTACCTTTACCCACAATTTTAGCGTCGATGAACTAGTAGTGGGCGTGGAGGTCACCAAGGCCGGCAGCGACGCGGGGCTGTCCGAGCCGATGCGAGACCAGGTCCGGGAGCGGACCGGCCAGGTCGTCGGAGAGCAACTGCTCGACGGCGGCAACGTGAAGCTCGACGACCTGGACCGGGCCGCCGCGGCCGGGCCGGCGGTGACGCTGACGATGCCGGTGCCCAAGCCCCGCAAGAAGGACGCCGACCCGCATCGGCCGAAGAAGACCGACAGCGAAGCGGTGGCGGCCTGGCGTGTCCGGATGGGGACGGCCCAGGCGAAGGCGGGTTACAAGGACCGCGCCTCGACGATCGAGACGGTCAACGCGGAGTTGAAGACCGAGCGAGGCCTGGAGCGGTTCCGAGTCCGAGGGTTGTCGAAGGTGAGATGCGTGGTGTTGTGGAGCGTGCTGGCACACAACGTGATGCACTTCGGCTGGCAGACGATGCCCCTGGCGGGATAAGGAGGGGGTCCAAGAGGGGTTCGCGGTCGCTCCCAGCCGTCTCCAAGCCCCCGCGAGCCCCTCGGGGGGCGGGGGCGAGTCGAAGATCAGAAGATGACAGCCTCATCCTGACCATCGCCCGGTCTCGCCTCCAAACATGGGCCGAATCAAAGCAATCCCAGCCTCCAGGCGGACCGCCTTCTCATCGACCTCGCCCTCGATCTGCTCGGCGACCTCGACGGCCTTGTACTGGTCACGTTCCTCGGGGGCGAGCTTGGCCTGGCTCTGGGGAAAGTAGTCCACCACCTTCAGCTCGTCCCGCATCTCCAGGTAGCGGCCCTGGAGTTGCGGCAGGAGAACCCCGCCGCAGAGGAACTGGCCCTCTCGGGCCGCAATCGTCAGCAGGTTCTTCGGTGAGTCGAGGTTGGTGTCGGCGATGTAGAGCAGCTTGCCCTTGGGCAGGGTCCGGGCCAGGAGCTTGAGGTTTTCCATGTGGCTGGTGACCTCGGCTGCCTTGCCGTCCAGCGACAGGTGGCCCACCGGCACGCCGCCGTCGCCGGTAACGTCGAGGCCAAGCTGGACCTGCTTGACGTGCTTGCGACCGCTCTTGGTGCGGCCGTAGGCCGGCATTGGGGTCGGCTTGGGCTGACCCTCGGGCGACGCGGCATCGTAGGCCCCGTACAACTCGACAATGGTCAAGTCGTAATGGATCTGGGCGACGTCCAGCTCGAACCGCTCAATGGCCTTGAGAACCAGGGCGGCCTGGATCGTGTCAGCGTGCTCGGCGAATCGTTCCAGGGCGCGACCGAGTCGGTCGTCGTTGAGTTGCTCGGTGGTGAGCCCGTAGTAGTCGGTCAGTGCGGCGGATTGGGCCCATTGGCCGATGCGGAATAGGGCCTTGGGCTGAAGCAGTCGGTTGGCCACGAGGACTTCGACGAGGGCGCCCAGGGGTACGTCGCCCTGCCAGGGGACGAGTTCGTCGATCGTGGCGGCGAGGTTGAGTTCCCGAAAGTAGGGTACCGTCCAGATTCCTGCGGAAATATCCTTTAAGGGTTTTTGTCCTTGGTCCCGGCCTTCGAGGCGATTGCAACTCTCACCGAGAGCCGATTGAAGCTTTAGAACAAGGTAAAACGTCGCCTCGTGGCCGATCATTGTCGCACGGATGGGAAGGCCAGCCATTCGGGAATTGACCAGACGTGATCGGCCAGCCCGGCCGCCATCGCCGGACTCCTCTTCCGCCAGATGCCCTGGTCGTCTTTGATCCGTAAGGTCCGGACCGGCCAGCAGAAATTGGAGACGTACATCGTCAGGTAGGTCACCGATTCGTGATGCCGCCAGTCCTTGCTGAATCGGTATGTCTTGCGAGTCTTCCGGGCGTTGCGATGCCGGTCCGTGCCGTTCTGCCGCTCCACGAACGATGTGTTGATCGATCGGCTCACCCTGGACATCCCCAACGCCGCGGCCACCGCCGCCATCGTGCCGAAGATCACCCGCGTGGCGATGGCCACCACACGGCCTCTCTCTTGCGTCTTCTCCACCACGGCATAGGTCAGGCCCACCGGCTCGACCTTGTAAGGGGCCCTGGGCCGGCCTCGCTTGCCGGTCCGGGGCGGCGTGATCGTCTCCCCATAGGCCTCGAGGATCGCATTCTCGTAGGCCTGATAGCCGTCGGTGGTGATCAGGTCCATCAGCCTTCCCCCGGTGCGTCGCTTGAAGTCATCGATCACCGCGACGACGTTCGCGGCCGTCCGCTCGCCGGACACGACGCCGATCACCAACCGACTCTCGGCATCGATCGCGACATGGTCCCAGGTGTCTCCCTTGCGGTCATCGGCCGGGTCGGTCTGGTCGCAATTCTTCTCCTTCTTGGCGACGAAGGACCACTTCTCATCGAACTGGGCCTCGCGTGTGAGGGGGGGAAATCGCGACCAACTCGTCGTGGAGGTCGCGGGAATGCTCGCCAGCGACCCGACTCAGGCGGCCGACGGTGCCGCGATCGACCTTGCAGAGCCGACCCGTCTGTCGAACGCCGCACCCTTCGGCGATATGCTCCAGGACCGATTCGATCTTCTCCGGCGGCAGTCGCGAGTCGAAGAGTAGCGTCCCTTTGCGCTCGGAGAATCGGGCCTTGCAAGCCTGGCAGCGGAGCATGCGTCGGGACTTCTCGGGACCATAGCGGCTGGTCACCGTCAGATTTCCGGCCCCACGCTTGCCATGTTCGAGGCACTGAGAATTCAGGCAGCAGAAGCGAGAGAGGTCGTCCATGGTGCGGCTCCGCCGATGCGATCCTCAAGGCTGATGGCCAGTTGTGTCACTTCCGAATGATAGACCAATGGTCGGGTGCCGTCCGACACTGATCGGCCACGATGAAAATCCACGATTATTCACTTTACATTGCTGCGGTCGTGACCGTTAAAGCCGGGACGACGATTTTGCAGAGTCCCAAATTGAGAGGCGACGCGAATCGATTACTGACCAGTGCCGCGGGCCCGGACGCATTTCGAAAACTATACGGCGACGTCTTTCTGGCGGGGGTCACTTTGGGTGGTGAGCTGATTCTATTCATGGAGATCCAATACCACAATCGATCAGATTTTGAAAGTATCAACGCCTCGATCAAAGCTAGTGATATCTTGGGTATAAATCAAGGGTCCGCATCATTTCAAAGTTCTTTGCAAAAAATCACGTCTTCTTATTCAATTACCATCAAACATTTTCAGAGAGGCGGCAGCGACGCAGACACCCCGTTGACGCCAGAAAACCTTGCGTCCAAGGCGTCTACCTTCGCGAATACTGTTACGTGAGATAATTTATATAATTACACTGCTTCATCTTAAACATACGACGTTCTTCCAAGAGATCCTGGTGCCACTCCAATTCAACTCGAGAACCAACGACAGCAACTGCAGCGGATGGGCTTGTATCAGCTTCGATATCGGCAACTCCTAAACTCCGTCGAATACGTTCTCTTCAACTCGGAGCAATTCGAACCATTCGATAGTACCGCACTCGTGCATAAACAACGCGAGATAAACGACGCACTATCGTCATTGGTGGAGGCGGCGTCACGGTGCTTCACCGACCCTACTGTCCCACACAGTTGTGATATCCCCAATCTGCCGGATCCTGTGGTTGCTCTTCCGAAACGCCTCGACCAATCAACGATTGGAGCCCAGAGAGAGGCCAAAGAGACGGCAGAGCGTACGCAGGGCCACGCGAAGGCTTGCATTGAAAGTGCTAGGCAAGTCCTAGACATAGCGAAAACGATCAGGACGGGGCCTCAAGGCAAGGACATGGCCGACCAGGCGAGCCTGGCATTGCAAAACGCTGGCGACGCATTTCATTTGGCTCAGAAGGCTTTGGACGACACTCTTACGATCGCTGATCTGAGTGACGAAGTATCCAAGTGGAAGGATGTTGCCAGGTCCGCCGTTCGAGATGCAGCGTCTGCGATTGATGTTGCAAGAGAATCCTATCCCGTCCTGTATGCCGTGGGATACGCGCCCTACTGGAATGCTCCCACAGTCGTCAATTTGGCGGGCGGCAGAACTTGGTTCGCAAATGACGGCGCCGAAGCCTATGGGAGCGGGATCTGGACATGGGGTGGATACCAGGATTACAGCGGAAATCGGCCTGGCCCTCTCAAAAACTTGCCCCTTGAGGGGCTCGTGAATGATCCGGCGGGCGGATCAGTGGTTTTTGAGCCCTCTTGTGACAATCCATCGGACGGCTGGTGGTATCCGGATGAACATTCAGCGGCTTGTCCTATTGGCACTCTACCATTGATTCGCGGTGACAAATTCGAACCATGCCAATGGGTATTGATTACATGGAATCGTAACATTAATAGCGGTTTGATTTATTTCGAAATTCCACGGAAAGTGGAGTTCGCTGGCAAAGTGTTTCCCGCGTCTTTTGTGGTGAAATCCACAAAGTCCGGATTGAAGACTCTCGTGACTTTGCAACTTCTTTGCTATGATGGACGCAATATTGCCGATTCATACATTCAAGACGCGCGAGTCATTAAGTCTGGCTACAAATCTCCACTTGATGATGTGAAAGATCGAGAAATTAATAAAAGCCTGGGATGGAATTCCAATCGATTGGTGACCTCAAAATCGACAGGCGGTTTGACGCTAAAACGCGATGTTAGCCGATAGACGTTCCCTCTCCTAGTCCTACGGACCGAGGAAGCCGTCTACGGCGGTACATATCGTACGAATGACGGGCTCGAACCGGGCTTACAAAAGCTGGGCGATTTCCTCGTCATTTACAGTCCTGCCCTCGGTCCGGAGCTGCTCGATCACCGCGGCCATGATCACCGTCGTGCTCGATGCGTTTCTGAACATCCGTCACCCGGAAGATCGTTGGTTTTTTCTCCGTTGCTATCGGAACCCCTTGCGGTTCGCCGAAAAGGGCGGCAAGTCCCGCGAGATCCCCGTCCGGCATGATCTGGAGCAGTTCCTGCTCGCCTACATCGAGGCCGCCAAGATTACCGAGGGGCCCCTCTTCCGCCCGGCCATGCGCCGGACGAAACAGTTGAAAATGAAGGCGATGAGCGGCATCGACATCTGCCGCATGATGAAACGGCGCCTCAAGGCCGCCGGGCTCCCGGACCGGTTCTCGCCCCACTCGTTCCGCGTGGCGACGGTCACGGACTTGCTGGAGCAGAACGTGCCGCTGGAGGACGTGCAGCACCTGGCCGGACACGCTGACCCGCGTACCACGCGGCTTTACGATCGGCGGAGGAAGAAGGTCACGCGGAACATCGTGGAGCGGATATCGATCTGCCCCGCGCCAGGACCGCCCCACGAGTGCCGCCCTCACCCGACCCTGACAATGTGCTCCACAATCGCTCATGTCAGTGGAGCGGCAATCCCGGCCAACTCCGCTTGAGATCGCGTCGACGCCTGGGCGACGAAGTAGGCGTAAACGGCGAGGTCGTCCATCCACTGCGACCGTCGCGGGTCGGTGGGATGATCAACGATCTGTTTTCGACGGATGTAGTAATCTTGCACGATCTCTCCTTGCTGCTCGCGATTGAACGAGCGCAGGCCTCCGCCCCGAGCCATGGTTGCCTGGAGATTACTGACGCCGAAGTACTCATAGCCGCCGGTCATCTGAGCATCGAGCGCCTCCGGGATGTAGATGATCCCATCATGCTGGTATTGCCAGACGTGCGTCAGCTCGTGAATTAGTACGTCGATCGGGATGTCGTCCCGGCTCAAGTTGGCGGTGTTGATAATGTTGCCCGTGACGTGCGTGCGACCGATGAGCGCCATCACCGAGAGGGTGTCGATGCGGACCAAGTCGTAGTCGATCGACAGGCCGAAGACCTTCCGCGCCTCCGATATCTCCACTTTCGTCATCGCCCGCTGCCAGGGGTGGATGAAATCGAATGCCGTCTCCCAGGCTTCACTCAGGCCAGAGATCTCCAGGGCGTTGACGATCGTTCGTCCCCACCCACTCCAAAACCCACGTTCCCAGGGCCAGTTCGTAAGTCCGTCCCAGAGCCCATTACCGAAGCGAATGACCCGTTCGTCGAAGCTCTCGACCCAGCCCTTGAAACGGTTGGCAATCTGGAATGCCCGGTCCAAGGTCCATTTGAACGGGGACTTAACCACGTCCCACACACCGCCGAAGAACGACGCCTGGCTGATGCTCCCGATCGCGGGATCGCTCGGTGTCCCGTCGTCCCCTTGGATCACCACGTTACGCCCGGGGCCGCCGTCCAGCTCGTCGCGGTCGGCCCCCCCCTCCAAATGGTCATTGCCTGCCCCGCCCTGCAGCCAGTCGACGCCCGTGCCCCCGAGCAGGGTGTCGTTCCCGTCAGAGCCGTCGATCCAGTCGGCGCCATTCCCCCCGAAGATCCAGTCGTAGCCGGCCGAGCCCCCCAGCATGTCGTCGCCGTCCCCGCCGCGCAGGTTGTCATCGCCGGTGCCGCCATCGACCATGTCGTTGCCGAAGCCCGCGTAGATGACGTCGTTGCCGTCCTCGCCGAGCACCTGGTCGTCGCCTGCCCCGGCGTCGACGAAATCATCCCCGGGCCCCGCGAGGATGGAGTCTGCGCCGCTGCCGCCGTAGAGCCGGTCATTGCCGGTCCCGCCGTCGATCATGTTGCTGCCCGCGCCGGCGAAGATCTGGTCGTCTCCGTCCTCGCCGTAGAGCTGATCGTCGCCATCGCCGCCCGAGAGCAGGTCGTTGCCCGCTCCGCCCAGGACGTAGTCATTCCCGGCACCACCCTGGATCTCGTCGTTGCCATCGCCGCCGATCAGTATGTCGTCGCCGTCTTCGCCCGAGAGCAGGTCGTTGCCACCCCTGCCGAGGATCTCGTCGCTGCCGGCCCCGCCGAGGAGCGTGTCGTTGCCCCCGCCCCCCAGGAGCTTGTCGTCGCCCGCCCCGCCGGACAGGCGCGCCGCCACCGTGATCGCGGAATCGACTTCCACCCAGTCGTTCCCGCCCCGGGCGTCGACGGTGATCTGGCGCAACGCGCGGGCATCGACGACCGCCAGGTTCACCTTGAGTGAGGCCTCCGTCACGTACACGGACTGGCCGTTTCGGTAGACAAGGATGTGGTCGGCCGCCTGCGAGCCGACGACCGTCAGCACGCCGTTCGCGAACGTCGCGGTGAGCGTCCGGTCGGCGTTGCCGGCGACGGTATTCGCATCGGCCGGCACCCCGAATGCATCGACATCGCCGCTCGTGTTCCCGTCGATCACGTTCTCGACGATGCGGTTGCCGTAGACGCCGGCCCCCGGGCCGGAGGAGACGAACTGGATGCCCGACGCCTGGTTCCCCATGCCGTCAACGACGCGGCCGAACGCATCTGTGCCGATGTAGTTCGCCCTGATGATGTTGTTCCGGGTCTCGTCCGTCGCCGAGCCGCGTTGGATCCGGATCCCAGGACCGCGATTGCCCGAAATCACGTTGACCCGACTCTCGAGGGCGGTTCCACTCGCATCGGAGCCGATGACGTTGGACTGGGATCCCGCCGAGACCAGGATTCCGCGATTGTTCGGGCGAGCTCGGGTCCCGGTCGCATCGGTCCCGATACAGTTCCCGGCGATGACGTTGCCGTCGCTGCGCACGATCGAGATGCCGTCGCCCGAGAAGCCCTGGATGTTGAGGCCCTCGACCCGGTTACCGTCCGCGTGTGGCGAAATGCTCAACCCAGCCGCTGAGGGGTCAGAGATTCGACTTCCGTCGAGCACGACCTCGGGCCCAAACGCACTGAGGTCGGCGTTTGTTCCTGCTTGTGAATGTCCGAGGATCCATGTTCCCCCGGTCGTGTCGCTCAAGGCGGGCAGCGCCGTGAGGGGACGAATGACGAACACGTCCGCCTCAGGATCGCCCCCGACGAGATGCGAATCGACATCTTCGGTGACGTTCCTTCCGTCATTGCGAATGTTGAATCGGACGATGTTCCGGCCGATCGTGGCATTCGACCGTTCGATGGCCCATCGAAGCGAACCTTCTCCGCCGTCGTTCGTGTTTGTCACGGTGAAGCTAACCGGCGTCTCGATCACGACCACTTGGCCGAGGAGGCCGAGAGGTTGGGGCAGGCTGAGTGTGTTCGGTCCGGACAACACTCGTCGTTGTTCGAGCAGGTCGAAGGATGCAATGAGCCGGGGCTTCCTACGCCGTATCACCTTACGAGAACATGATTTTCGCGACGATAACACGTCGAACATGACGAAGCTCCGGGATGGTGAAACGTGCCGGGAGTAGCGGTCCCCGAATGAGCTGCGGGGCAAGGAGGAAAGAGTCCTTGGACCCCTGCCACCTTCTGCGAGGACTTTCGAGCAGTCCGTCACACTTCACGCCGCGTCCTCGTCGGTTCGGGCTGGTGGCGGGCCTCGGGCCGAGCGGGCTGGCCACACCGAATCGCGCATCCCGAGGGCCGGGACAAAGACGTGTGGTATGGCGACGGAGAGGAGCCCACGGATCAGAATAAATTGTTGCCACCCCGGGTGGGGGCCAACCCTTCTCCCGGGGTGGTAACCTATCAGCGACGGCTCGGCCGGGCGAAGACGTACCAGTCCCGGCATTCGTCGCACTTCACGATGTGGGAGCGCCAGCCTTCGCGTTCGAGCGAGTGGCGCTTCCGCTCCGCCTGATCTCGGGTCTTGAAGGGGCCGAACTTCGTCTCCCCTCGATCGGGCCGGGGGCAATCGTGAGCCGTCGCGGTGGAGCGGACCTGCGATACTTCGCCAGCAGTCAGGGCCTTGGACTCCCCTGGCCGGAATGCGGTGCCAGTCAGGATCGACGCCAGTCCCAGAATCGAAAGTGTCTTCTTCAACACGGTCGTTCCCTCCGAAATGAGATGAAGATATGCCGGGCCTAATGGCTCCGTTCGTCGCGAGGCCACAGCGACCCCGCTCAGCAAGCAGTCCACCGGAATTAGACGGGGACGGGGTGTTTCGGGAGCCCTACAGCGGAACGAACCGTTCGACCGCTGGGATCAACTATCGGTGTGTTAGGCCGATGGCACCTTGCCCGGGGGGAAAGGTCAACGCACAATGCACATTTCAAAGGCCAGTCTCCTTCAATTCGTTCGTCCGGCATCACGCGGTTTCCCGCTCGCGGCCGATCGCACCAACTCGTGACATGAGCCCTACGGCGGGAAGCACCGAACCTTACAAGGCTTCGCACGGCTTCCTCCGCTTCTCTGGGCAGGGGCGCGAATCTGGATGGCACGTTGTAGGATTTCTGGCTTGGACGCGTAGTACAGGTGGTCCGGTCGCGATTCGAGGGGACTCGGATGGCCGATGTAAACGAGCCGAGTACACACAGGAGTCAACTCGAGGCGGTACACGACCCGGCGAACGCGCCGGCCTGGGGGGAATTTATCTCGCGGTATGAGCCGTTCATTCGTGACCTGATCCGGAAGTACCGGCTCCCCCCAGGAGAAGTTGACGAGCTCTCTCAGGAGGTCCTCCTGAGGCTTTTCAAAAAGTTACCTTGCGGGAAGTTCGACCTACACCGCCGCTTCCGTCCCTGGCTGACAACGGTCGTCAAACACGCCTATGTGGATCACCAGCGTGCCAAGAAGAGGACTGAGGGCATCGCCTCCGGAGGAACTTCCGCCCAGCGGCGGATTCAAGAAATCCCCGATCACGGCGTCGTCCCGCCTGCCGAGGAGTCGTTGGACCGCGAGGGCCTCCTCCGGATTGCCTGCCAACATGTCCAGAGTCAGGTTAGTGAAAAACAGTGGCGGGCCTTCGTCGGGACAACGATCCTGGACCGATCGGGGCATGAGATCGCCGACGAGCTGGGGATGAACGTCGGTGCCGTTCACACGGCGAAATGCCGCGTCATGCGGCGAATCCATGACGAGGTGGCTCGGCTCATTGGTAGTAGTTGATCGGAGCAGGCCGAGGGAGGCCCCGTGACAAACCACGACTGCGTTTCGGAACAAGTCCTGCGGGCGTTTCTCGACGAGGAGCTGTCCCCCGAGGACGAGCAATCCATCGAATTGCATCTCGAGAGCTGCCCGCTCTGCAGAGACGTGCTCGAGAGGTTGACGGAAATGTCACCGAACCAGATCCGGTCCGCGCTAGCTCCTCAAGGAGAGTCGCGTTCGAAGGCTTCCGGCCCGTCGAGACGGTCCAACCCTGCTGAAATCCGGACGATGCCCGCTGCCCCCAAAGGCTACCGCGTATTACGCTTCCTCGGGGCCGGGGCCTTCGGTGAAGCCTGGCTGGCCGAGGATCTTTCACTGAGACGTGAAGTCGTGCTCAAGACGATCGAGGCGCGGCTCGATCCTGGAAGACGGGAGGGCGCGCTCGCCTCCCTCCGACGCGACGCGCAGCTCTTGGCAACACTTCGACACCCGAACGTCGTCGCTGTCCACGCCTGGTTATCCCATGGTGACGCCGACTTCCTCGTCGTCGAGTACGTCCCCGGTGGGTCACTCGCGGACAGGATGCGTGCGAGCGGGGAGCCGTTTCCATGGCATGGGGCCGCGCGGTACATCGCCGATGTCGCCGAGGGCCTCTCGCACGTCCACGACAAAGGTGTGATCCATCGTGACGTCAAGCCGGCGAACATCCTCTGGGAGCCGCACCGCGATGAGGCGCTCCTGGCCGACTTCGGGATCGCGGCCCGGCTGGCCGAGGACCCGGACGTTTCCGGAACCCTCAGCTACCTGGCCCCCGAAGTGTTCGACGGGGTCGTATCGCCGGCCCAGGACGTTTATGCGTTGGCGGCGACCCTATTCTGCTTGGTCACGGGCGAGCCGCCGTTCGTCGCGAAATCCGCCGCCAAACTCCGGCGGGCCGCCGAACGCGGCCTGCCGGACCCCGACCCTCGACTCAACGCTCTCCCGGCCCGACTGGGGCGAGTCATTCGAGAGGGTCTCCGGTCAGACCCGGCGCAACGTTCCTCCTTACCTGAGTTGCTGGCATCCCTTCGTGGGGCGCTCAATCACCTCCTGGCTGACACACTCACGATTCCGCAGCAACAACAAGGTCTGGTCAACCTAAGATTACTGGTCAGTCGGCATGACGACCGCCATGCCTTCACCCCGGTGGTCGCGACCCATCCACCCCCCGACCGGCAGGTTCGGGACATGAAGCGGGTCCCGCCACCACCGGCCTCGGTCACCCTCCGCACGGGTGACCGCGTCCGTATCGAAGTCGTCGCCGACCGTCCCGGCTACGCCACGGTTTACAACATCGGCCCGTCGGGCAACCTCAACCTGCTTTACCCGTCGAATCTCCACCCCGGCGCGTCCCGGACGCCGCTGCAGGTCGACCGGCCGCTCCAAATCCTGGACGTCCAGTTGGCTCCGCCCACGGGTATCGAACGGCTCTTCGCCTTCTGGACCCGAGAACAGCTTCCCTTGCGTCTCGACGAAGTTCACGCATTGGTCGAGTCTGGGATCGCTCCCACCTCGGCTTCGTACCGGGGAACGCGAGACATGGTCCGGATCCAAGAGGCCGTACGACAGATGAGCCGCGAGGACTGGCGCGTTGCAGTTCTCGAAATCGAACACCTCGCGGGTTAGCGAAGCGATGGCTCCACTCCGGCCCCGGATGCGACGGGAACCCATTCGATGAATCTTACAAGACGAAAGACCTCGTTCGTTGCCTGGCTCTTGGGCGCGTTGGTGCTGAGCCTCTGGAGTGATGTGGGTGGACTTTCGAGTGCCCATGGCAAACACGGTAATAGGCGCCGACCCGATGGCACCCTTGAACAATCCGTTCCTGTCCCTAAACCCAACCGAGACCCCGAAGCCGGTCCCTCCGCCGTCGGCGAGATCCTGAAGCACATTCGCCTCTCTCAGCTGGTCTCGGATCACCCTTTCTGTCTCGCAAAGCGGGAGGTGGTCGGCGAAGGACCACTGGCTCGAACCGTGATGGAGTACGAATGGGGTGACAGGCAGATCAAGGCCACGGCCTTCGGTCATGGAGATCCCGTCCGGCTCGTGGTCGAGATTCGCAAGGACCAGACTCAAACCCTCGTGGCCGAGCTCAGTCAGGGGGCGGCCGTTCCAATGGTCGTTCGGATCGACCCGGGCCATTCGGCACCGTCGCTCTTGATCGCGTCTGCACGTACGGGTGCGGCCCTCGATGGGTCGGTGCCTTCGCCACGAAGCGGCCCGGCCTGGTCGTCCGGCGCGACCCTGTTCTTGCAATCGGAGTCGGCCCCCGACTTCTTGACACCCGAATCCCTCGACGGCATCGCCAGCTCCGTCGCGTTGCTCGACCAGCTCTCGGCCGTCGCCCGCCAAGTCCATCCCGAGCTCGCCGACCGCGAGGCCCCGATCGGGCCCCTGGGGCCGGAGTACGGGTCGGGTTTTCGGGAGGCCGCCGCGACGTACGACGTCCTGGTTGCAACGGCCGAAGTAACGAGTGGCTCCCGAGATGCCCCGCCGGACGTGTCGCCCGTTCGCGATGCGCTCAACCGCCTGCGCGAGTGCCCGGGACAGGCGAAACTCGCCGACCGGCTTAGACTAGAGTTGGCCGCCCGGGCGTTCCTCGAAGGTCACCTCGCCCAGGCCCGTGATCTTCTCCCGTCGCGCGACGACCCGGGGAACAACCCCGAGCACGCCGCGGCCGTGCTCCGCGACATGCAGATGCTGATCGCCGGCGCGGGCGAACCGGTCACGTGGCCGGCGCAGGAGGTCGCCAGGCTCGGCCCGTCCCCGGCGGCCCGCGGGCCGCGCGGTCCTCCCGTCGCCGGGCTGGGACTCTTGCTGCCGGACGCGTCCGACAGCACCTGGATCTCCCCCCCCGAGTACGCCACGGTCGGCCTCCCCCCCCTGCCGAGACCCGCCCCGCCGCCTCGCTTTGTCTTCAAGGCCGAGCATCGACCAGTTCCACCGCCGATCGCTCGGGAACTGGGTCGAGTCAAGTCGCTCTTGCGCGAGGCCTTCCCTTTGGAGTCGGCCCGCATTCGTCATCGCTTCAATGCTGCCGGTCAAGGGCCGCCCGAGCCTCCCGTGACTTGCGAAGAGGACGAAATGCTCTTCGCCCGGGTGGAACTCCTTCTGGAACTCTCAGCCCGCGTGGTCGAGTCAATCCGCACCGACGTACAGGCGAGCCCCACCTTTCGCGGGATGCCGGCCTGGTATCCACGCCTGCTCGCCTCGAACCTGCGCGTCCCGTTGACGCGGGCGGAGTGTAACCTCGTCTCTGGCCTCCATCGGAAGGGAACTCCGCTCCCGGAACTCGCTGATCGGGTCGCGCGCGACCGAATTGATGTGTTGGCCAAGTTCCTGCCCCAGCTTGTCGACGCCTCGAAGTCCCTCAGCTATGCGAGATTCCCCGAACTCCATCTCGAGTTCCCCGGGTTGATCGATGACGTGCGGGAGGAGGATTTCCTCGACCGGATCCACCGCTTCGTCTGGTCCGCCGGTACGTCGGGTGAGAAAGGGCCCGGGGCTGCGGGGCGGGATGGAGACCGTCAGGACGCCTCCGTGACGACACAGGCCGCAAGGGGCCGATTGATACAGGTCCTGGAGAACCCCTCCATTGTTTACCAGGGGATCCCGGTAGCCACGACCGAACCCTTCCATCAGCACCTGGACCGCATGCTCGACGGGTTCCCCACCGTGCTCAACGAGGTCCAACGGGAGTTGCATCTTCCCGATGCCGGTCGCTGGACCGAACCGCTTCTCGCTCTTATCGCCGACGCGCGACGAGGTTGGGCCGGGGGGCAGCGGCTCATATCCAACCGCCCCGAGCCGATTCATTGCAGTGTTTCGAACAGGCGATTTTCCGGCATGGGAGGCAGGCCCGCGAGGTCGGCTTCTTCCAGCCGATCGTCGTGACTGTCGTGAGGACGACCCTGACTCCCCCGTGGACCCGGACGTGACGAGGGCAGGCATGAAGGACTTGACAAGACGAACGACCTCGCTGATCGCCTGGCCCCTGGCCGCACTCGTGCTGGGCCTCTGGGTCGATGTAAACGGGCCCTCTCACGCCGATGTCAGTGCTGCCAGACGCAGAGACCACCACCACATTGATCGGGAACGACACCGCCAGGAGTTGGCTGCTCATGAGCGACGGAGCGATCGTCTCATCCGCTTGATCACGTCCGACGATCCCGCAAGGTTCCTGTGCCTCGCGACCCGGGCTCAGGAGGGTGAGGGCGCGCTCGCCCGAGAGGTGGCCGAGTACCAGCGGGGAGACAGGAAGGTCGTCGTGACCACCTTCGAACAGAGCGATCCCGTCCGCAAGGTGGTCGATCTGACGTCGGGCTGGGGCCGCACGGTCGTCGCCGATCTTGTCGAAGGAAGTTCTTCCCGGATCGTCGTCCGGATCGTCCCCAATGGCGGAGGGCCGGAGGCCGATGGACCGGTAGCGGACGGGCCGGCCCCGTCGCTGGTGATTGCGACGCCACGGTCGGGGGCCCGCGCGGCCCCCGAGTCCGGTGATCGAGCCGCGCCGGCGGGCGATCGGGACCCGTTCCTCGGCGCGACCGTCCTGCGGCGATCTGATCGGGGCTCCGATCTCCTCGCCCCCGGGACGCTCGAGGACATCGATCGCTCCGTCGGGCTGAGCCGGCAGTTGTCGGCCGCCACGGAGCATCTCGGCGGTGGCCCCCTCGACCGTTCGGCTCCGATCGGGCCGCTAGACACCGAGTTCGGCGCGGACTTCCGCATGGCCGTCGAGACGCACGACGCCCTGGCCGCAGTGATCGGCGTCACTAAGGGCCTTCGGTCGTCGCCGCCGGACGTGACGGCGATTAGCGATGCGCTCACCCGATTGCGTGAGCGCCCGGGGCAGGCGAAACTCGCCGACCGGCTCCGGTTGGACCTCGCGGTCCGGGCGGTCCTCGAGGGTCACCCCCGAGAGGCGCGGCAGCTCCTCCCGGCGCGGGAGGACCCGGGGGCCGACCCCGAGCACGCCGCGGCCGTGCTCCGCGACATGCAGGTCCTGATCGCCGGCGCGGGCGAACCGGTCACGTGGCCGTCGCAGGAGGTCGCCAGGCTCGGCCCGTCCCCGGCGGCCCGCGGGCCGCGCGGTCCTCCCGTCGCTGGGCTGGGGCTCTTGCTGCCGGACGCGTCCGACAGCACCTGGATCTCCCCCCCCGAGTACGCCACGGTCGGCCTCCCCCCCCTGCCGAGACCCGCCCCGCCACCACTCGCCCAGGAACAGGATCGGGTCCGGTCGTTCCTGATCGAATCACTCCCCGGGGCAAGGAGTCAGGTCCGGCATTACCTGTGGCACCATCATGGTCGCCTCCGGCTCCCCGCCTGCGACGGGCATGAGGACATCCTCGGCCTGGTGGAGCGCGAACTCGGGCGATCGGCGCGGATGATCGAGGCGATCGGCGCCGAAGAGCTCATGTCGCCGAGTCTCCGCGGTATGCCCTCGTGGTATCCTCAGTTGTTTGCGTCGTATTTGCGATCGGTACTGTCGGCGGAGGAGTGCGACCTCGTCCGCAGCCTGCATGGGGCGGAGGTTCCTCTCCTCGGGATCGTCGATTGGGTCACAAGCGAGCGCTGTCGAGAACTCTCAAGACTCCTGCCTCAGCTCGCCGACGCGTCGAAGTTCCGCGGCTACGCCAGCCTCCCCGATCTCGGCCTCGAGCTACCTGAACTGATCGAGCGCCTGCCTGCGGATGAGCTCGACGTGCTCCACCGATTCGTCTGGCCCGACGACTCGTCGACCGACGAGGGCTCCGACGTGCTCGAACCGGGCCATGCTCGCGAGGATCGGACCGAGCCGGACCGCGCCGCGAGCGAACGCCTGCTCCGGGCTCTGAGGAATCCATCGATCCTCGACAAGGAGTTGTTTCCGCCGGAAAACCCGGAGTTCTGGGAGCCTTCTCTGCGGAACGTGTCCACCATGCTCCGTGCAATCGATGGTGATGAAGGCCTGCCCGACGGAGATCGTTGGACCGAGCCGCTCCTGAAGCTCATCGGCAAGAGGGGTGCGGCCGGCTCGTCCTCCGATCCCGCGGGCAACGATTGAGGTCGAGACCACTCCATCCCAGGACCACGATTAGGGCATTGCCGTCCCATGGACATCGCCGAGGCCGTGAACAGGGAGTCCGCGATCGATGCAGCTCTGAAGGCCGGCCGCATCGGACAGGCCGACATCTTGGCGCAGGAGTACTTCGCCGCCTCGAAGGGGATGGCCACGGAAGACGGTGAGGATCCATCGCTCCGCCCTCCGTTCCGATCCCTCTATGTGGCCGCCCGGGTCGCGGCGGCGGCCGGGCATTTGGAGCGGGCTGCGTCACTGCTCGAAGGGCTCCTGGATCAGCTCGGGCGAGTCGCGCCTCCGCTGAAGCGGATGGTTCACCTCCTCGAGGCGGAGGTCGCCGCGCGATCGGGGCGCCGAGGCGAGGCTCGGACACACCTGGACAGGGCGTGCGACCCTGAGGATGGCGATCCTGTCGATCCTCAGCTAGGGTTGCAGGAGCTGCGGATTCGAATCCGGCTCGGCGAGGTTGACGTCCTCGGCGAGCGACTCGCCGCGCTCGCCCGCGCCCTGGAACGCAGGGGCGACCTTCCCAGCCTCGCTCTAATCGAACTCGAGTGCGGCACTGCGCGCCTGGATCTAGGCGACCTCGATCGAGCCGAACGACACTTCCGGAACGCGGAAGCCCTGATCGAACGGGGCCGGGACGGACACCTCCACGTTGCCATCCTGCTGGGGCGGGGTCGCCTGGCCCACCTGCGCGGTCATTACCAGCAAGCCCTGGACGCTTACGGGCAAGCGGAGGACCTCTGCGAACCGGAGGGCGTGCAGGGCCAGGCGGTCCAGCTCCGGCACCTTTGCGTCCTCGTCGAGCTGGGAGAGACAGTCCGGTCCAGGAGGGCCTTCGAACGCCTGGCGGCCGGCCGGTCCCCGGACGAATTCCCCGAGGAGTTACGAGGCCTGGCGCGGCTGGTCGGGTCCGTGCTCGGCGCTGACACGGCGGAACCGCCCGGGTTCGAGGCTGAGGGCCACCGGCACGCGTCGCGGGGGGAATTCCGCGAGGCGCGTGTCTCCTACCTCCGGGCGCTGGGCGAGGCGGCAGGTCCGGAGCGACAGGCGAGGATCGCACTGGCCCTCGGCTTGCTGGCCCTCGCGTCGGGGGACCGGGCCGAGGCTACTGCCTGGCTTCATCAGTCCCGTGACGAGGGCGATGCCCTCGGCCTGCCAGAGGTGCGATTGCGGGCTCGGCAGGCCCTCGGCCGGATCGCCGCCGAATGGCGGGGCGACGACGATGAGGCGCGACGGTGGTACGAGGAGGCAGCGCCCCTCGCGGAGGCGCAGGCCGCAGAGCTGTCCGACCCGATCCTCCGGGCCACGTATCGCCGGGACCGCCTCGGCGTCTCCCAGCAGCTCCTGCTCGGAGCCGCCCGGCGTGGCGACGCCCGTGGGGTATTCTCCTACCAGGAATTGCTCCGCGGGAGGCTCCTGCTCGAGCTGTGGCACGAATCCGCCCGCCGAGGCGGCCGGCCATCCACCCTGATGACCGACGAGCTCGAGAATCTCGATCGCTGCATCGACGAACTTGACGGGGCGGTCAACGTCTCAAGCCCCGAGGCCCGCCGTGAGTACGCTGAGCTCGTCCTTAAGCGAGATCGCCTGCGAGATCGCCTGCTTTCCGATCGCAGGCGGATCGGGAGCGCAGCCCTGCCCAGGTTGGTCGATCTAGATGAGTTGAGACGCAGCCTGCCGGCGCGCACGACTTACATCTCCACGAGCATCGTCGAAGACGAGTTAGTCCTGGTCGTGGCAAGCCGCGACGCGGCGGGCTTGGTCATCCGGGAGGAGAAAGCCTCCGAGCTGGTCGAGCAGATCGAAGCCTTCCGCGACGTCGTCCGGGGCCAGCTCGGTCGTTACGCGCAGGGCTGGCCAATGGGTCCCGCGGAACGGACCGAGCTCGACAGAGTTCTGAATGAAATCGGCCAGGGTCCATTGGGTCGGTCCCTGGGCAAGGCCCTAGATGGCACGGGGGAGCGACTACTCTGGATTCCCGACGGGCCGTTGCACGGCCTGCCGTTGCAGGCGGTCCGGATGGACGGGCGCTATCTGATCGAGGCGTACGAGCTGGTCTATGGGTTCAGCGGATCGCTGTTCGTACACCAGGCAGTCCAGCCGCGCCGGCCCTGGTGGCTCAGGGGACCGGCCGTCGTAGTAGCGGGCTCGCCCGACGGATCACTCCCCTTCGCACCGGTCGAGGGGAAGGGGGTCGGGGCTGCATTCGCCAGGCGCCGAGTGCTGGAGACGCCCGACTTGGCGCGGCGCGCGACGATCCGGCACCGGCTGTCACGGGTGCTCGTCCTCCACCTCGCTTGCCACGCAGAGTTCTCGGCCGAAGATCCCCTGTCGGCGTGTGTCGTCTTGCCCTCGGGCGAGCGCTGGCGCGCCGACGAATGGCCCGACGCACCGGTCGGTGGCCTGCCCCTGGTGACCCTGAGCGCCTGCCGATCGGCCGAGGTGGCCGCCCTGGCCGGTCAGGAAGTCTTCGGGTTGACCTGCGGCGCGCTGAGCGGCGGGGTGAGGGCGGTGCTGGCCGGCCTGTGGTCCGTGCCCGATCGCGAGGCGCTGGAAGTCATCTGGCGGTTTTATCGCCATCGCATGGTCCACGACATAGGCACGGCGCTGGCCCTGGCCCAGCGCGAGGTGCTGGCGGATCCGGAAGGCTCCCCGCTCTTTTGGGCCCTCTTCACCCTCTTCGGCGATCCGACCGCCCTTGCCGCCTCCCCACCCTGGGCGCGGTGGTGGCACCGCTGGCGTCAGCGGATCCACGAGCGGCACTGCCGGTCGATCGTCCGATCGTTCGAGAACGAGGTCCGATTACGATGAAGGACAGCGCTTCCCCACGCCCGCTCGCCACGAACCGCGCGGGCCTCATCGTCTTCGCCAGCAGCGCGTCTGTCCTGGCCCTCCTCCTCGGGGTGAACCACCGGCTCTACGGGAACTTGTACGTGTTCAACCGGCAGTGGATCGCCTGCGGTGTGGCACTGGGGGTCGGTTCCCTGCTGGTCGTCCAGGCCTACTCGGAGGGGCGCCGGAGGCGTTGTCTCGCCTGCGGAGTGCTGGCGGTCGGCCTCGCCGTCGCTGGGTGGTGGCTGGTCCCGAACGCCAACGGCGACAGCTTGGCACGACTCCACCTCCGCACCTTGCGCCTCCTGTCGGAGCTACGTTCCCTGCCCCTGGGCGAGACCAACCAGTTCCGCAGCGCGACGGAGAGCCGCGACCGCGTCGTCGATCAGTTGCCCCGGTTCGGCCGTTCCATCCGGGCCGAGGAGGGGCGGTGGTTGAAGGAATCGCTCTCCGGGGCCGTCACCAAGACCGAAGCGCTGCTCCCCTCGGACCCGAGCGGGGCCCTGACGGTCTTGAAACGGGCCCTGAAAGACCTTCCGGGACCGGAGAAGTACGAGCCGGAAGCTCCCCCGGACCAAGACAGGTTCCGCGAGGTTTGGCGGCGGGCCAAGAGGCTGCGGCTCAAAGCGGCGAAGGCCGCGGCCCTCTCCAAAATCACGGGGAAAGACTACCAGGCGGCCGCCGGGATCGCCGCGGAGCTCCGCACCGCCGCCTGGAACGACGGGTACCGGGAGGAAACAATCGACGCGGCAACCGAGAAATTCATCGACAGCGTGCTATTTCTTAATTCTCTCGACGAACTTAGTCGTTGACGTTTACCGACGAAGGAGTAGCGACAGTCGGACCTCGATATCCCTCAGCGGGGTGGCGGGCATGGTGCCAGTTAGCTACCAAGAAACCGTGCCAAATAGCGGCTCTCCCGCACTTCCGATGCAGCCGGCCGTCCCCCCGGTCCTGAGCGACCGAGAATTCCCGGAAAGCGAGGACCGCTAAGCCAGTAGGCAACCCTGGAGCACCGAGAATGCGGGAGAACCCGCTTACCGACGAACTTAACAGACACCGCCACTTTTTTAACAAAATATTTACACTACTGGAAATTCAATCCCGAAAACTTCTCATTGGACATGGGACCGTCTTATGGTCCTTTGGGGGCCTTCGATCACGCTGAGATGGGGCAGGGTTACAGCAGTTCACACTCGCGATGCGCCCGGAAATTGGAGACAGGCACCCGGCCCGCAACCTTTTCCCCAGATGGGAAACTTCACGACCGGGCCGTGAGCCAGTCCCAATTTCCTCGTCAGTGCGCGCTTCGATCGTGAAGCGCTGTAATGGCCCGTCCCATCCGATCGTCGTTGCCGATGGACCAGCCCCTTTGCGGTCGGAGGGACTTCCGCCACCCTCCCTGAACCTGGATGGACACCCATGTCTCGATCTCGCGTCCGTCTTTCTCCCTCCGGCCCAACCCGGAGGTCCCGCCGGGAGAGCCAACGGCCGCGTTTTCATTTCAACCCAGGTTCGGATCCGGGACTCGAGGCGCTCGAGGCCAGGATTGTCCTGTCGACGGTCACCTGGAGTGGTGCCGACTCGGCGACTTCCCTCAACTGGACGGACGGGGCGAACTGGCAGGGGTCGATCGCCCCGGTGGCGGGCGATGCCCTGGTGTTTCCCGCCTCGGCTTCCAGTTACTTCCCGATCAACGACTTCGCCGCCGGGACGAGCTTCGCCTCGATCGACATTCAAGGCACGGACTACGACCTCGTCGGCTCGTCGGTCGAGTTGACCGGCAACCTGATCGGGTCGTTGACCTCGGGAGCCTCGGTCTACGAACTTGCCACGACGCTCGATAGCGGGGTCGTGCAAGTGGCCAGCGGGGGCCAGCTCATCGCTTCCGGCAAATTCAGTGGTTCCTCGGGCCTCCAGTTGACCGGCGGGGGCGGCCTGTCGCTCCGGGGAACGGTCGCGAACGACTACACGGGAACCACGACGGTCGACTCCGGGACGCTGACCCTGGATAATCTCCCCTCTCGATATTCGGTGCCCGGCGACCTCGTGGTGGGAGGCTCGGGTTCCGCGGTCGTCAACGAGAGCGCTCCTCGACAGATCAACCCGACCTCGACCCTGACGGTGAACACCAATGGCCAGTTCAACGTCAATGGCGGAACCGAGGCCATCGGCTCGCTCAACCTCAATGGCGCCGCCCAGATCTACACGGGGACTTCCGCCGCGTTACTCTCCGGTCTCCTGACCATCGGTGGCGACGTCACCGCCGACACCTCGACGAGCACATCCGCGATCCACGGGGTGATCAACCTGGGATCGAGCGACCGGACCTTCAACATCATCTCCGGCACCCTCGATATCTCGGCGACCGTCAAAGGGGACCACGGCCTGATCAAGACCGGCACCGGCACCCTGATGATGGATAACAACACGAATCAGGTCGCCGGCCAGACCTTCATCAATGCCGGCGTGATCGCCTATTCCGGAGGGAACGCGATCAACTCGTCGGCTTCGCTCGGGATCGAAGTCGCCTCGGGCGCGACCATGCAGATCTATTCTGTGGGCCCGGTCTCGGTGCCGGTCCGGATCATCGGCAGCGGTGCCGGAGGGGCTGGGGCCCTGCACGACACGTTCTTCAGCAACGACAACTTCTCGAACCTGATCCTGACCGGCGACGCCACGATCCGATCGGATAGCACCGGCCCGACGATCAGCAACGCCCTGGTCGACGGCGGTAGTGCCTACGCACTGACCAAGATTGGCAGCGGCCGCCTCACCCTTTCCGGGGCCAACACGTACACCGGCGGAACCACCATCAATGCGGGGCTGCTCTTCGTCACTGGTTCGATCGTCGGCAACGTCAATGTCTTCACTGGAGGCGAACTGGGCGGTTCGGGGACCGTGGGCGACGTCACGACCGCCGGCGGCACGGTCGGCGCGGGCACCAATTCCTCGTACGAGATCAACACCGAAAACTATGCGTCGATCACGCTCGATTCCACCGCGATCTTCTCGGCCACCGCGTACAGCGGTACCACGCCGGGAAGCGGATACAGTCAGGTGGTCGTCTCCGGAGCGGTGGCGCTCAACGACGCGGCCCTGTCGCTGCTGACCCAACCCACGGTGGGGTTCACGCCCGGGCCGAACAACCCGCTGGTCCTCATCACGGGGGCCACCTCGCTGACGGGGACCTTCCAGGGGCTGGCCGAGGGGGATACGGTCCCCCTGGGCTCGTACAACTTCAAGATCACCTACGTCGGCGGGGCCGGCGGACACGACGTGATCCTCAACCGGATCGTCTCGACCACGACCAGGGTTGACGTCCCGGCCGACTCCTCGGTCTTCAGCCAGTTCGTGACCTTCACCGCCAGGGTGACGGCGATCGAGGGGGGCACGGCCACCGGCACCGTCACCTTCTTCTCCGGCGCCACCGTCCTGGACACCGGCACCTTGAGCAACGGCGTGGCGACCATCTCGACCAATGTCCTGCCCGCCGGTGCCAACTCCATCACCGCCATCTACAATGGCGACGAACTTGACCTGACCAGCAACAGCAACGCCTTCCCGGTCACCCAGGTCGTGATCAAGGACGGCTCGACGACCACCCTCACAGTCCCGGGAACCTCGTCCGTCTTCGGCGAGTCGATCACGATTTCGGCCCTGGTGGCGGCCGACGCACCAGGCTCGGGAACGCCCACCGGATCGATCAGCTTCTTCGATGGCACGACCCTGCTCACCACCACCACCCTGGTCTCGGGCGGGGCCAGCTACTCCACGACTGCGCTGGCCCCGGGCGTCCACAGTTTCAGCGCGTCGTACGCGGGCGACTCCGGCTACTTCCAGAGCTTCTCCGCGCCCGGAAGCCAGACCGTCAACAAGGCCTCGACTACCACGACCACTCCGACTTCGAGCGGGCCGTCGACCTTCGGCGAGTCGGTGACGTTCTTGGCCACGGTGGCCTCGGTCGCCCCAGGCTCGGGGATTCCGACGGGCACGGTGACATTCCTCGACGGTGCGACCTCGCTGGGGACCGCCACCCTGGACGGTTCGGGCGTGGAGAGCTTCAGCACGGCGGTCCTCGCCGCCGGCACGCATTCGATCACCGCCACTTATGGCGGAGATCCCAATGACACGATCTCCACCTCGGGAGCCCTGAGTCAGGTGATCTCGAAGTCGGACACGACGACCGGCCTGGCGGCCTCCTTGACGACGGTCCCCTTCGGCCAACCGGTCACACTCACCGCCACCCTGGCCACCGTCGCCCCGGGCGTGGGCGTTCCCACGGGGACGGTGACCTTCTACGATGGGGCGACCTCGCTCGGCACCGGAACGCTCGACCCGACGGGCATGGCGACCCTGATCACGGCCTCGCTCGGCTATGGGTCGCGGTCGGTCACCGCCGCCTATGGGGGTAATGCAAACTTCCAGGCCAGTACCTCTTCGGTCACCACCATCTCGGTCAGCCTCTCGACCCCGACGATCGCCCTCACCTCGCCGACCAACCCCACCGTCCGTGGTCAGTCGGTCACCCTCAACGTCACGGTTTCCCCCCAGTCCGTCAACGACGGGACCCCGACGGGCACGGTGACGTTCTTCGACGGCGCGACCAACCTGGGCTCGCAGCCGCTCGTTTCGGGTTCGGCCTCGTTCGGCACCTCCGCCCTCTCGGTCGGCTCGCACTCGATCACCGCCGTCTACGAAGGCGATTCGAGTTTCCAGAGTGTGACCTCGGCGGCCACCACCCAGGTGGTCAACAAGGCGGCCTCGCTCGCGACGGCCCCTCCGCCGACCGCGATTATCTTCGGCCAGTCGGCCACGCTCTCCGTGACCGTCACCGCCGTCGCCCCCGGCTCGGGGACGCCCACGGGCACGGTGACGTTCTTCGACGGCGCGACCAACCTGGGGACCGCCACCCTGGACGGGTCGGGCACCGCCTCGATCTCCGCTCCGGGCCTGACGGGCGGCTCCCACTCGATCACGGCCACCTTCGATGGCGACTCCGACTTCCTGACCACCACCTCGGCAGCGGCGACCCAGGTGGTCAATCAGTCGGACACCCTGGCGACGATCGCTCCCCCCTCGCCCGTTGTCTTCGGCCAGCTCCCCACGCTCTCGGTGACCCTCTCGGCCGTCGAACCTGGCTCGGGGACTCCTACGGGTACGGTCACGTTCTATGAGGGTGAGACGCCGCTCGGTCTCGCCACGCTCAGCGCGGGGACCGCCACAATCCACCCGACCGGCCTGAGCAGCGGCTCGCACTCGATCACCGCCGTCTATGCCGGCGATTCGAATTTCAGGACCACGACCTCGGCGTCGGCGAGCCTCGACGTGAACCAGGCCAGCACATCGACAGTCCTCGCCACGCCATCTGCGGTCGTGTTCGGCCAGTCGGCCACGCTCTCGGCCACCTTGACCGCGATCGCACCCGGATCGGGCACGCCGACCGGAATCGTCACCTTCTTCGAGGGTATCACCCTGCTCGGGACCGCCACGCTCGACGGTTCGGGCGTCGCCACCTTCCACCCCTCGAACCTCTCCGTCGGCGATCACTCGATCACCGCCAGCTACGCCGGAGACTCCAACTTCACCGTCAGCGACGCCACCGCCGTGACCCTGACCGTGACCCGATCCCCCTCCACGGCCACCGTCGCCCCCACCACCGCGGTCGTGTTCGGCCAGTCGGCCACGCTCTCGGCCACCTTGACGGCCACCGCACCCGGATCGGGAACCCCCACCGGATCGGTGACGTTCCTCGACGGCGCGATCAGCCTGGGAAACGCCACGCTGGACGGATCGGGGACCGCCTCGATCTCCGCTTCGGGACTCTCCGTCGGCGCCCACGCCATCACCATCACCTACGCCGGTGACGCGGGCTTCCTGGGCTCCACCTCATCGGTGGTCAATCTCGTCGTGAGCCAGGCCAGCACAACGGCGACGGTCACGCCTCCCCTGTCGATCGCCTTCAGCCAGTCGGCCACTCTTACCGTCACGCTCGCGGCCAACTCGCCCGGAGCGGGGACGCCCACCGGCACGGTGACGTTCTTCGACGGCGCGACCAACCTGGGGACCGCCACCCTGAATGGCTCGGCCTCGGCGACGATCACTCCCTCGGGCTTCTCGGTCGGCACTCATACGATCACGGCCACCTATGCCGGAGACGGTAATTTCCTGGGCTCGACCTCGGCGATCGCCAATCTCTCGGTAACGACCGAGGCCAGCACCACGACGATCACCCCGGTCGTCTCGGCCGCCACCTACGGCCAGGCGGTCACCTTCACCGCGGCCGTCGCCTCCGCTAACGCGGTCCCCAGCACTCCGACGGGAACCGTCACCTTCTTCGACGGGGCGACCTCGCTGGGGTCGGGAACCCTCGATGGCTCCGGGAACGCCTCGTTCACGACCTCCACCCTGGGAGCGGGATCGCACACGATCTCTGCCGTTTATAACGGCGACGCCGATTTCGGGTCGAGCACCTCATCAACCACGACCCAGGTCATCAACCAGGCCGGTTCCGCGGCAAGCCTCGCCACGCCATCCTCGGTCGTGTTCGGCCAGGCCGCCAACATCGTGGCCACCTTGACCCCCGTGGCGCCCAGCACGGGCACACCCACCGGAATCGTCACCTTCTTCGAGGGCATCACCCTGCTCGGGACCGCCACGCTCGACGGTTCGGGCGTCGCCACCTTCCACCCCTCCGACCTCTCCGTCGGCGATCACTCGATCACCGCCAGCTACGCCGGAGACTCCAACTTCGCCGCCAGCAACGCCACCGCCGTGACCCTGACCGTGAGCCGATCACCCTCCACGGCCACCGTCGCCCCCACCACCGCGGTCGTGTTCGGCCAGTCGGCCACGCTCTCGGCCACCTTGACGGCCACCGCACCCGGATCGGGAACCCCCACCGGATCGGTGACGTTCTTCGACGGCGTGACCAACCTGGGGACCGCCCCACTGGACGGATCGGGAACCGCCTCGATCTCCGCTTCGGGACTCTCCGTCGGCGATCACTCGATCACCGTTTCCTATGCAGGCGACCAGGACTACCTGAGTTCCACCTCGACCGCAAGGACCCTCAGCGTCGCCAAGGCCAGCACGACGGCGACCGTGTCGCCTCCGGTTTCGGTCGTGTTCGGCCAGTCGGCCACGCTCACCGCCACGCTTGCGGCCAACTCGCCCGGCGCGGGGACGCCCACGGGCACGGTGACGTTCTTCGACGGTCTGACCAACCTGGGGACCGCCACCCTGAATGGTTCGGCCTCGGCCTCGATCACCGTCCCGGGACTCTCCGCCGGCATCCATCCGATCATGGCCACCTATGCCGGCGACGGCAACTTCCTGACGACCACCTCGGCGGTCGCCATCCTCTCGGTCAACACACTGGGGACCACCACAACGATCACCCCGGTCGTCTCGGCCTCCACCTTCGGCCAGGCGGTCACCTTCAGCGCGGGGGTCGTCGCCAACGGCGTCGTGCCGCTTGCCCCGACGGGGACCATCACCTTCTTCGACGGGGCCATCTCGCTGGGATCGGGCACCCTGGACGGGACCGGCCACGCCTCGTTCACCACGTCGAGCCTCGATGCGGGGTCGCATCAGATCTCGGCCGTCTACAACGGCGACTCGGCCTTCTCGACAAGCACCTCGACGACGACAACCCAGGTTGTCAACCGGGCCAGTACGACGACAACCCTGGCGACATCGGCGAGTTCCACCGTCTCCGGTCAGTCGGTGACCTTGACCGCGACGGTCGTGGCGGTCGCCCCCGGGGGCGGGGTCCCGATCGGCACGGTCTCGTTCTTCGACAGCGCGACGCTCCTCGGGACCGCCAGCCTGGATGGATCGGGCTCGGCCGTTTACCAGACCAGCAGCCTGTCGGTCGGGTCGCACTCGCTCACGGCCAGCTACGGCGGGGTCCCGAACGACTCGCCAAGCACCTCGTCGTCGAAGCCAGTGAGCGTGAGCCAGGCGTCCTCGACCGTCGCCCTGATCACCTCCAACCCGGTCCGGACCTATGGACAGGCGGTCACGTTCACCGCGACCGTCTCGGCGGCCGCCCCCGGCTCCGGGGTCCCCTCGGGCTCGGTGACCTTCTACAACGGGTCGACCCCGATCGGTAGCTACAACCTGACCGGTAACTCCGGCTCCTCCTCGGTCGCGTCGGTGACGCTCTCCAGCCTGGACGCCGGAACCCTCGCGATCACGGCGAGCTACTCGGGCAGCCCCAACTTCCTGGTAGCGACCTCTCCGGCGATCACCGAAGTCGTCAGCCCGGCCTCGACCTCAACAAGCCTGACCACGGCGAACAGCCAGGTGTTCTTCGGCGAGCCCCAGACCCTGGTCGCGACCGTCAACGTCGTAGCCCCGGGGGCTGGTACGCCGACCGGCAAGGTTGACTACTTCGACGGCTCCAACCTGCTCGGCTCGGCCCCCCTGATCAACGGGGTGGCGACCCTGACTACCACGGGGATCTCCCAGGGATCGAGGCGGCTCACCGCGTCACTGGCAGCCAGCAACAACTTCCTGGGCAGCACCTCGTCTCCGGTCAGCATCCTCGTGATCGAGTCCTCGACCTCGGCGGTACTCACCGGCCCCGGCGCCTCGGTGGTCGGCCAGCCGGTCACCTTCCGCGTGACGGTCCAGCCCATCGCCCCGGCCACGGGCATCCCCCAGGGCGTGATCCTCTTCGAAGACGGGGCGACCTTGCTCGGCCTGGTCCCGCTGAACAGCCAGGGCGTTGCCAAGATTACCGTCTCGGACCTCGGGGTCGGCTCGCACTCGATCCGAGGGATCTACGCCGGGGACGGCAAGTACACCGTCTCGGCGGCCTCGCCGCTCTCGGTCACGGTTTCCCGGTCCGCCTCGATCTCATCCGTCTCGGCTCCGTCTCCCTCGGGGACCAGCCAGGCGATCACGTTCTCGGCCTCCGTGGTTGCCCAGGCCCCCGGCATGGGCATTCCCACCGGTAGCCTCACCTTCTTCGACGGGTCGACCTCGCTGGGATCGGCCGTCCTAGTGAACGGGAGCGCGACCCTGACCACCGACTCGGGCACCCTGGCCATCGGCCAGCACCCGATCACCATCTCCTACCCGGGGGACGGCAATTTCGGACCTTCCACCTCGACGGTCGCGAGCCTGACGGTCGTCCCGAGCTACAGCGGGGCGGTCTACCTCGACCTGAACGCCAACGGCCTGCCCGACCCCGGCGAGCCCGGCCTGGCGGGCCGGGTCGTCTATGCCGACGTCAACCATAACGGGGCCTACGACTCCGGAGACCCCACCGCCACCACCGACGCCAGCGGCCATTTCATCCTGTTCGAGGTCACTTCGGGCACGGTCGGGGTCTTCGAAGCGACCCAGCTCGACACCTCCAGCCGCTACGTCGTGGACCAGTTCCACGCCAATCCCGACGGGAGCCTGGCCATCGGCGTGGTGCCGATCTCGCCGATCGCCCCGGTCCCGGTTGTCCCCAACCCGTTCGTCTCCACCCCGGGGACCGACCCCAACACGGCCTTCGTCCAGTCGCTCTATCGGGCCGTGCTGAGCCGTAACGGGGGTGTCAACGATGTCGCGAGCTGGGTGGCGCGTTTGAACTCGGGGGCGACCCGGACGCAGGTCTCTCAGGCGTTCGTCAACTCGACCGAACATCGACAGGACCAGGTCGCCGCTTATTATCACGAGTTCCTGAACCGGACCCCCGATTCGTCCTCGACCTACTGGGTCAACCAGCTCCAGCACGGTGTCTCGGAAGAGCAGGTGGTCCAGGGATTCCTCAATTCGCCCGAGTACCAGGCCGCCCATAAAGACCCGACCCTGTTCGTCCGGGACCTCTATCTGGAAGTCCTAGGACGGCAGGGCGACGAGGCTGGGATCGCCGGATGGGTCGGGGCCATGGCCTCGGGAGTCGCCCGGAAGTCGGTGACGGCCGCCTTCGTCCGATCGGCCGAGGCCGCCGAGCAGATCGTGGAAAGCTTCTACGTCTCCTATCTCCACCGACCGACCGGGGGAGTCGCCTCCAACCCCTGGACTCTCTCCCTGGAGACGCCCGGAGGCTCGGCCACCAAGGTTGCCATCGGCATCCTCGCCAGCAACGAGTTCTTCCAGGACTCGCAGAACCGGGACGGCAAAAAGTCCTGATCACTCTCCCATCGGAGCCGTGGACCATCGCGGTCCCCGGCTCCAACAGGAAGAGGAGAAAAGGGATCACTCTTCTTGTGGCTTTAGGCTACCGCCCAGATTCCTGCGAAAATATACGCTAAGGGCGGTGCCCCCGCGTCTTGCCTTTTGAAGCCTTTACGGCGAGCTTGCGGGTCCGGATGAAGTGGTGGAGCGCGGTGCGGGAGACGCCCACGATCTTGGCGATCGACGCCTTGGACACCGTCTTCTCGAGCAGCATCCGGATCTCCTCCTCCTTGCCGTCCAGCTTGGACTTTCCCAGGGCACCCTTGGGACGCCCCAGCAAACGCCCCTTGGCCCGCGCGGCCGCCAGTCCTTCCTTGGTCCGCTGAGAGATTAGGTCCCTCTCGACCTCGGCGAACAGCCCGAACAGGGTGACCATCACCTTGGTCTGCATGTCCTGCTTCACCTCGAAGCGAATCCCTCCCTTGATAGCGACGAAGCGGACCTTCTGCTTCACGGGGTTCCGATAGTAGCGGAGAAATAAACAACGAACTTCCAGAATGGTTGTTCTCGCAATCGATCCTTTTCAATAAGGCCAAAGGCTTTACGCCCAGGTCTCGCGATATCCGAGGGTTTTGATTCTCAAAAACCACTCTCGAATAATCCTTCTCGATTCAGGCCATCGGAGACGGGTTTCGAGAAGCAAAGCACGGTGAAAGAGGGGCCTTGGGCCAAGTTCGTTGTTATTTTCTCCGCTACTATCGGAACCCCAAGACCGGCAACGCGCTTCCATTCGATCCCGGGGGAGAGCCCATGGCCGAGGCCGAATTCTGGGATCTGATTCTGGGTAGTCTGCGGTTTTTGGTGGAATTAACTGCGAGCAGTCAATAATCTTTCAGCATGGGAAATACGAACGTTGGACCACCTGATTAGCACGGGTGGTTCGCCAAAACTCCCGATCGCGCTAGCATCGAGATATTTGAATGCAAAAATTTTTCAGCAGTGTTAGGCGGATGAGTTACCTCAACAATGAGTCCGTGGTCACCCACCTTCGGCCTCTCCTGGTTCCCCTTCGATTGAAATGGCTATGCGGACTTCTTCTGAGCATCGGCACCGGGGAGGCAGCCAAAGCCCATGGCGACGAGGGGCACATTTCCGAACCCATCCGTGTCGCACGTTCCGAAGCGAGCGGCGTTGTTGTGGTGCTTGGTCAAGCGGAAACGGGCCAGGTTAGTGAATCGTACCCGACCGACGGAGCCTGGGTGTTGACCGAATGGCTCTATGATACCCTCGGAAGACCCGTCCGAGACGCCTTCGGAAGACACCTCGCTAGGTACCGTTGGCAGCCGAGGCGGCTTTTGCCCGCACCGGGGGTCTATGCGTCCGCCCAAATGGTGTCTCCCCCGGCCCCCTCGAAGAGCCTGCCATCCCCCCCCGCACCCCCGAAATCAATCCCGATGGCCGTTGTGGTCGAAGCCAATTCAGCAGCGAGATAGTGGTTTTCGCTTAGTGCCGATGACTCCCATTCAGCTCGACTCATGCAGATTTCGGCGGCTCGAATTGCCTTGAATCAAGGCCCGCAAATCACTGTATGAACAGTCGAAGGTGTCCCAAAATCTGCATCAGTCGGGCTCAGCAAGGTTGCAACTCTCCCGAAAGAATTTGCGGAACCAAGAGGACGACCTCTCGTCTCCGCTCGCGAGCAGCCGCCGTTTGGGGTCACGCCTCTTGGCCCCCATTCCGCGGCTCGGGCCCGCTTGATACCGGTCGAGACGTGAGGCAGAGCCAGCGGGCGACAGCCATCGCGACCTCATCGTCCTCGAAATAGCCAGAGTGCCCGCCGAGATAGCGGTGAGTAGGGTCGGCCTTGGGTCCGTCCACGAATGTCGAAGGCGTCGCCCCGAAGTCCGTAACAGGAATCGGCCCCGCTTGGTTCCAGGATGTGTTCATGCCAAAATCCACGGTTTTTAGAGCGAAACGAGATCCGATCGGCTCATCTTCACGGTTCCAGTTCATCCAGCGCCGGAGCGTTGGTAGTGACGGTGGGCGAACCTCGCTCCCTTCGTGGCTGACGAATTGCGGGTACCGCTCCCAGATCCTCCGCAGCGGGCACGCTAACGTCACCAGATCGGCGGCGAACCCCTCCGGGGGTGGGGTAGTCGCCGGGACGGGGGAGTCGCTTTCACGCGGTGAGATCGGCGCCCAGCGCTCCAACGCCGACAGGGCGATGACCGTCCCGAGGCTGTGACCGACAACCGGCGTCGGGGCGCCGTGCCTCCTGTGTACGAAGGTGAGCAGGCTGCGCAGTCGATCGTCGAGCACTGCCGCCAGGGATGATCCCCCACACTCCTCGCGGTCGCCGAAGAAGGCGCGGCCCAAGACGGTCTGATCGACTCCCCTGACCCTCGGGAAGTAATTCCCGACATCCTGAGCCAGTTCCATGACCGGAAAGAACATCGAGCGGAGTTCCGACGAGAACATGATTAAGTTCAATGGAAACAACACCGAAATCACGATACTCGAAAAGATCACGACCGCCCGATAAATCGGCTCATTCGATGCGTCCATATTTCCCGAAGCAAAGACGAAAAAAGGTACGTGGAAGGCCCCGAGACACACTCCCATAACGCTCACCCAAAGAGTGACGGGCACCAAAATGAACAGGGCGACGAATAAGCATTGATGCAAGACGCCCCCCCGCCGCTCGTCTTGGCAAGGGCTTTCCCGATATCCCCCGAATTGGCGATCGATCCATCGCCTCGCCCGACGGAGGCCCTCCAGGGCTACGAGGAGCAGTGTGAGGAATAACACCAAAATTTGGGAGAAGCCGGAGAAGGTGTTCGCGGCATAGAACCATTGGGGCGGAAAGTACAATCGTCCGGTCTTGGCCGATCGGTAGACGCCGTTCTTAGGAGCCTGATCGTCCCGATCGAAATCGATCGCGCCACCCTTTTGGATGATCCCCATCCTGGTCAGGAAATACGAGGCGCGAATCTCATATTCCTCTTCGATTAGCGGCTTTTCCCGGGGCGAGCCACTCGCGTCCAACGGCGCTTTGTGATCCATCCGGGATATCAAGGCCTGGGGAATCGTCTGAGTCAGGATCCAGGTAACCATCAGGGCTGCGGCGGCCGTCGAGATCCCTGGTGCTCGGTTGGTCTCAACCCGCTGGCTTCGGCGACGCCGACGATTTAGGGCAAGCAAAAGCGACAGGCCTAATCCAGTCAGGAACAATGCCAGCGTAAGGGCTAGGTCCAGGGGCAGAATCAGATCGAACTCATGGAACGACCATGACCGCGGGAGTCCCCACCTCGACACGATCGCGATTACGGCCATGGCGAACCGGACGATCATCAGGCCCCACGTCGCGATGTAGAGGGTACGTGTGACCGCAGCTACCCCTGATATCACTCCCGAGTCGGGCGTGGAGAGGGCGTGGACCCCTAAACGGGGCAGACCCGTGATAAACCTCCAGCACTGGCGAGCCCACCCGAAGGCGCCCGTGCTGCTCCTGCTGAGGCTGCCCCAGTAAAACTCGTAAACCGAGAGAGATGGGCCTGCCGGGGAACCGTCAGACTGACATGTGGTTAGTTTATACTCGACGCTGCTGAACGAGTCAGGCTTTCCCTCGACTGCCGCAAGGTTCCACACGTAGCGATCGGTAACGGTAGAGAGGCCGACTTTTCCTCGGATCATAGCCCGTGCCAACGCCTTTGTGAACCCCCGAATTGTCTCCTCCTCGACCTGGCTTCCTACCCCATGCACCACCACGATTGCTCTGACCTGTTCTGGACATTCGCCGGTCGCAACCTGCGAATTAGCGGCAACTAGTTCTAAGACTCTTCCAACCTCGGACATGAAAATTTCTCCTGACTCTACCGGATTGCAGGTTTTGGGTTTCTGAAGCCCATCAGTGAGGTCGATGCCATCAGGTTGTGGAGCCAATGCTCATGGTAGCGCTTGCCGTTGAGCCGATGGGCGGGGCTCTCGAACGCCCGGGGGCTCTTACCCCGCGGCGCGTAGGGCCGGAAGTTATCCAGCAGCGCCCAGCCCCTGAGCCGCGACTCGGACGAGCCCTGATGGCCATGCAGGCCCCGGCCGGCGTACATCAGCCGGCACAGCTGGTTCATCGGCCGGTCCACCGCGTTGCTCGTGCGATGGCACCCCGGATAGTCGTAGGCCACCGCATAGGACTCCGTCTTATTCACCAACTTCTCCAGCATCTCACGCACCGGGGCGGTCCAGGTCCGGTCGCCGACCCACCGCTGGAATTCGCCCATCCGGCGGAACAGCTCTCCCCGTTCCGCCTTGTTGCGCTTGCCGCGGAGCAGGCGGCCCCTCAGGACATGGAGTTCGGCCTCGCTCATGATCCCCGCCAGCCCCAGCAGGAGGCGATCGTTGTACTCGCCCGGGTCGTACAGGCCGTCTTGGTCGACGAGCAGGACTCCGAAGACGGCTGCCAGCTCGATCAAGTGATACCAATCCTTGCACGAGCGAGCCAGTCGGCTCATCTCCGAGCCGAGAATGATGCCAACATGGTCCATGCCAATCTCGGCCAGGAGACGTCGGAAGCCGGCCCGGTCGACGGCCGAAGCTCCGCTCTGGCCGAGGTCGTCGTCGATGACCAGGACGCGGTCGGACCTCCAACCCAGCTCGACGGCCCGGCGGGCCAGCTTGTACTGGAGGTCGGTCGACTCGCGGTTCTCGAGGACCTGGCGAGGTGTCGATTGCCGGACGTAGACGACGGCTAATCGCTGGAGGTGCCGGTCGCCGATCTTGCGGGAGACCTCGATGTCCCGGGATTCAGGCCCGCTCATCGTTCGCCCCCTTCGCCGAATGAGGGCGGAGCTGCTGGTGGATCAGTCGACCCAGGATGTGGAGCACTCGCCGCCGATCGGTCTCGGGCAGGGCTGCCCAGAGTCGGTTCGGAGGTGGGGGCGTTCGGTCCGGGCGGGGGGGAGCGGTCGTCGGGGCATGTCGCGCATGGTGGCTCCTCGAGGAGGCTCGCCTGGCGCCGCTCGGCCCAGAGTGTCAGGCTCAGCAAAGCCGAGAGCGGCAAGACGGGCCGATTATCCCGGGAGTGACGGGCCGTGTCGATCGGCGTCTTGTGTCCACGACGTGAAGACGATCAAACGGCAGATGTACGGCCGAGCGGGATTCCCGCTCTTGAAGGCCCGCGTCGTGAACGCGGCATGATCCAGAGGCTCGACCCCGGCCAGTGAAGATGGGGGCATTGTCATCAAAAGAGCGGGAGAACCCCTTTTACACGATCATTTCCAGACGAGATCCTCACCTCCGAGGGCCTCCGCTGGCGGAAGCACGAGAGTTGGTTCGGCGAGCGGGTGGACCCCGACTTCGCCGCAAAAAGGGGGCGATCGAGCGGCTCTACACCGAGCCCCCCGAGGGGTCGGTCGTCCTCTGCCTGGACGAGATGGGTCCCACCGTCCCGAAGACCTTCCCCGGCCAGGAGCCCATCCGGGCCGACCCGGGCATCGGGCCCGATGGCACAGCTCGGCCGCCGGGCGGGCCCGGCAGGAGATCGAGACCGGCACCCGGCGGCTACGTCTTCGGCGCCTTCCGACCGGCCACCGGCGAGGCGTTCACCGCCTGCTACGAGCACCGCCGCTCGGCCGACTGGGTCGATTTCCTCGAACAAGTCGAGGCGTGGGTCCCGGCGGGGGTGAGCCGGGTCTACGCGGTGTTTGACAATCTGGTGACGCACCGCACCACCGACGTGTTGCTCTTCGCCCTGTGGCATGAGCGCTGGGAGTTCGTCTTCCAGCCGACCTACGCGGCCTACCTGAACTTGATCGAGCCGTGGTGGAAGGTGCTCAAGTCGCTGGCCCTGAAGGGGCGACGCTTCCGGACCTGGGAGGAAGTGACGCGGGCGGTCGAGGAGGCCACGGGAGACTGGAACGGGCACCGGCACCAGTTCATCTGGGGCCGGCGGAGGCGGCACCGGCCCAAACGAGGGCCGGGGATAGCCGCGGCCCCAGGCGTCAGGTAACTTGCCGGATGCACCATATAACTTTCTCCTTTCACAGAATGGCTTTGCGGGTTCCGGTCCAAGTTCAAGCAAAAATCCTCGATGCAAAGTACGATCTATCCGCCATTTAGATCTTAGATCGAGTTTCTGTTCCAATGATTGTCGGACCCCGACTTCTACGCGGGCTCGCGGAGCCGCCACCCCGGCGGTGTGAACACCGGGTTCGGCGACGGCTCGGTGCGGTTCATCAAGGACACCATCAACGAGCAGGTCTGGGTCGGCCTGTCCTCGATCCGCGGGGGCGAAGTCATCTCGGCCGACAGCTACTGAGGGGCCGCGATCCGCTCGGCCTCCGGGACGACCGCGCCGAGCTCGTCGAGGAGTTGCTCGCCGCGGCGGTGGTATTCGTCGGCCCGTTCTGGAATGACGCGGGAGGCGTCGAGGAGAGCTCGGGCGAGTTCGTAGCGGGCGCCGTGCGTCTCCGCTGCGACGATCGCTCGCTCGAGGTAGTTGGCGGCCGCCTTTGTCTTGCCCATTGCAAACGCCGCGCGACCGCTGACGCGAAGGGTGTGCGCCTCATAGTTCGGGTACAACCAGCCGATGAACCGTGCGAAGCGGCTCTCATGCCTCGCTTTCCGCGCCACCGCACGACTCGGGCCTCCCTGTCTTTCGGCCCAGCGAGGGCCGAGGAGACTCTCGACCAGCATCGGATAGGTCGGGGCCACGAACTCCATCAGAAGCAGGTTCACCCTGATCAAACGCGCGGCTTCCTCGAGTGCGACGCGTGCCCCAATGTGATCAGACGCCTGCAACCGGACGAACCCCAATACCTGTTGGGCTTTCGACTCCACGGTCGAACCGCGTGAATGCAGGATCTCCACCGCGCGAAGCGCCAACTCCGAGGCTGGATCCGTCTGGCCGGCGCACGCCAGGGCGTAGGCTTTGTCAAAGTATCCCCAGCTCAGAGCCTCGCCGTCGCCGCGGACGTTGCCGAGAGAGATCTCCACCTCCGCCTCGGCGAGTTCCCTTGGAATGTCACCACGCACCTCTTGGATATGATACAAAAAATGATGTGCAAATAATGAATAATAATCGCCTGTCTTGTCGAGGACACCCAGCGAGTCGCTAAGATAGGCCTCCCCTTCGTCAAGTAGGCCGCCGAAGTAGTACGTTGTGCCCACGTGCGCCACGGTTCTGGCCCAGATGACATCGCGGGGACGCAACTCCACGGCCTTGAGGGAGGCACGGATGTAAAATCGAGCGAGTCGGTGCATGCCGAACGCCCCCAAGTTGAGCGCGAATTTCGAGTACGCCACGGCGTTGTGTTCGGACTTTTGGGTATCCTTGGCGATCGTGGCCGCCTTGTAAGTTGCGTGTACATATCTAATTACACTTTTAGTTCCAAGTATTTGTATATATAGGTAATACGACGCAAACGCGATATCGAGCCTGCGGGCACGGTCGGGACCACCGCCAGGGAGGCGTAGCCAGCGCGGAAAACAATAGAAGTAGAGCGAGCTCTTCCAGGTGTCGAACAGAGTTCCCGCGAGGCCGGCGGGGCGCGGGTATCCCACTTCCTCGAGGGCCGCGTCGAGGTGGCGGAACGCGTCCTCGAACTGACCCTTCCGATGGTAGTTCTCGCCGAGACCGTGCTCGGCGGTCGCCCGGGCGATCCGGTCTTCGGCGTGCATGATCGCCTGCATATGAGCCTCGATGGCGTCGTCGAGCCGGCCCGAGGAGCCGCAGGCCTTGCCCATCATCATCCACAGATTGCAGTGCGTCGCCCTGTCGGCATGATCGGGCAAGAGCTTCTGGGCCAAAGTCAACTGACCGATCGCGTTGTTGAAGGCATAGGCCTCGAGCGCGGTCTCGGCGGCCTCGACCGTGTAGGTGAACGCCTTCGGCCGATCCTCGGCGTTGCGGAAGTGATCGGCCAGCAACGCCGGCGCGACGGCCTGGCCGCCCGCGCGCCGGGCCTCGAGCCGCTCTCCCACCCGGCGGTGGAGGCTCTGGCGGCGCGCGGCCGAGAGGTCTGCGTAGGGCATCTCGCGGAGCAGGTCGTGGACGAACTCGACGCGGCCTGCGTTGGCCGTCTCGCGGAACACGCGGCGCGGCAGGAGCGCGTCGACCGCGTCGAGGACGTCGGACTCGGACAGATCCGGCACGACCTCTCGCAGCAGGTCGATGTCGACGACGGCGCCGATGACGGCGGCGGCGTTGAGCACCTGCCGGGCCTTCTCCGGCAGCCCCTGGAGGCGCAACCGCATCACGTCCCGCACCGTCTCGGGGAGGTCCGAGGCGTCCGCCGCCTCGGCGCTTAGGATCCAACCACTGTCGCCCCGGGTGATCGCGTCCTTCTCGAACCACTCGCGGACCGTCTCGGCGACGAAGAACGGGTTGCCGCCGCAGAGGAGATGGACGCGGGCGACGAGGTCGTCGGACAGCTCCTCGGGCCGGCAGTTGAGCCGCAGGGCGATCAGCTCGCGGGCTTCCTCCTCCCCCAGCGGGTCGAGGTTCATTTCCAGAATCTGCCGGCGCTCGCGGAGCGGGGGCAGAAACGATTCGAGCTGCGGGTAGCCGGTGCGGGCCGAGCCGACGATGACCAGCCGGGGCGGGGCGGCCGGGCCGTCGGCGGAGGTCCGGCGGGCGTCGGACAACGCCGCGGCGAGGTGGCGTAACAGGTCGAGCGAGCTCTTGTCGGCCCACTGCAGATCCTCGAAGCTCAGGCAGACCGGTTGGAGGGTCGCTATTTCGAGGAAGAACGAAGACAGGGCGCGGAAGATGTAGTCGGCCTCGCGGCCGAAGTCGATCTGGCGGTACGCCTCGCCGGGCAGGTATTTACCCAGCTCCGGGGCGACGCGGAGCAACTCGCCGCTGTAGTCGTTGACGACCGCCAGCAGGCGGTCGAGCGACTCGGCCGGCAGGCCGGCGACTTGGGTCGCCGTCAGATCCTCGCCGGCCGGCGCCTCGGCCTCGCGCCGCTCCTGGAGCCGCAGCTCGGCGACGAGCTGGCGAATGATCTCGACGAACGGCTGGAACGGGGAGAGGTTCCCGTCGAAGCAACGGCCCTCGTACACCTGGCAGCCGTGGCCGCGGGCGATCCGCTCGGCCTCCTGCACGACGCTGCTCTTGCCGATGCCCGGCTCGCCGCGGACGAGGATCAACGACGGGGGCACCTCGCCCACGGCTCCCTTCGGCCCGGCCGCCGTCGGGCGTAGGCAGCGGCGGAGCAGGTTGTCGATCTCCTCCTGCTCGCGCAACCGGCAGACGAAGCCGGTGACCGACAGCCTCGGCCGGGCCGGCCCCAACGCCGCCAGGGAGTCGTCGGCCCGGAGATCGAGTCCCAGGTGCGCGGCGATCGCGTCGCGGAGCAGCGCGCCCGATTCGGGCCGGCGGTGCGCCTGCTTGCGAAGGTAGCGCATCACGGCGTCCGCGATCGGGCCGGGCAACGCGGGATTGGCTTCGGACAGCGGGCGCGGCTTGTCGTTGAGCTGCGCCTGCATCAGCGGGCGCACCCCGGCCATCCGCGCCTCGGGGAACGGGTAACGGCCGCTCAACAGCTCGTAACCGACGAGGCCGAGGCAGTAGAGGTCGGTGCGGTGGTCGAGCTCGTCGTTGTTGATCTGCTCGGGGGCGCAGTAGGCCACGGTGCCGACGAACCCCGCCTCGGCCGAGAGC
Organism: Tundrisphaera lichenicola; assembly: GCF_051175385.1. Taxonomy (GTDB): domain Bacteria; phylum Planctomycetota; class Planctomycetia; order Isosphaerales; family Isosphaeraceae; genus Tundrisphaera; species Tundrisphaera lichenicola. The sequence goes on from NZ_CP195108.1 coordinate 156,017, forward strand.
GACGACTTGACGCCGTAATACTTGGCCAGTCCGAAGTCCATGAGCCGGACGTCATGGGCGGCCACCCCGTCGGACCCGGCCGCCGGCCGCACGAGGATGTTCGACGGCTTGACGTCGCGGTGGATGATCCCGTGGTGGTGGATGTAGTCGAGGGCGAGCGTCACCCGCAGCAGGGCGCGGAGCACCTCGTCGAGGCCGAGGCCGGCCAGGCTGGTGATCGGCCGGCCCTGGAAGAGTTCCATGGTGAAGAACGGCTCGCCGCCGACTTCCCCGTAATCGAAGACCCGGATGCAACTGGGGTGCTGGAGGGCCGAGATGGTGCGGAACTCGCGCTCGAAGCGGCGCCGGGACGTCCCCGTGAGTGACGACTTCATGAGCTTCAGGGCGACGTCGCGGTTCTCTCGGGCGTCGCGGGCGCGGTAGACGACGCCCATGCCCCCCTCGCCCAGCCGGGCACCGACCTGATAGCGGTCGTGCCGCAGTTCCTGGCCGGATGGCGGGACCGGTCCGTCCGGCCCGGCATCGGCCGATTGGTAGGCGGACGTGGCCGAGTGCCCGGGCCTTTCCCCGGACTCCGGCGTCAGGTCGAGGAAATCCATCATCTCCGCGACGGCGCGGAGCCGCTCCTCGACCTCGGGCACGGCCTCCGGACAGTCGGCGCAGAGTTGGTCGACGGTGATCGACTCGCCCCGTTGTCGGAGGGACTGCCATCGGAGCACCAGGTCATCGACGGAACGGTCGCGTGCCACGGAAATCCCCCCGCCCCCGAGACCTGACCCCAAAGCCGCCTTACTGTGACGAGCCGTCCGTGAGTTCGCGGTGGAGTTTCACTAGCGCCGATTCCCACCACCGGCGGACCGACCTCACGTCGACCTGGAACAGCTCGGCCACCTGGGCCTGGGTCCACCCGTGGTAGAAGACCAGGCCCACCACCTCCCGCTCCCGGACCGGAAGGCGCTCCGCCTCTTCGTGAAACCGGGTCCACCGCTCCAGGTCGTTCACGTTCGCGACCGGGCCAGGCGGGTCGAGGGCCGGGCGGCTGTCGGCGGGCCGTGGTGCGACGCTGTCGTGGTTCGCGCCCTGGCCCTCGGGGCCGTAGTAGTGCCGGGCCAGGTCGAGCAGCTCGCGCCGCATCTGCTCGGCGGCGAGGCCGAAGAACGCCCGCGTCGAGTCAGGCTTCACGGTCTCCAGGGACCGGAGCAGGCGGAGCAGGGCGTTCTGCAGCACGTCCTCGGCTTCGACCCAGCGGGCGACCCTTCGGTCGCGGCCGGCCATCTTGCGGGCAAGCGCCTCCAGGCGACCCTGGAAGCCGCGGATCAGCTCGTCCCGCGCGGAGGCGTCGCCGGCCCGCATGCGGTCGAGCCATTGGACCATCAGCGTCGTCTGGGCGGCCGGATCGACCATGGCCCTCGCTCCAATCGGAGTGCACATAACGCAACTTTCGATACGGGCTTCGATTATGATCTTCTTCCTCCCTTACCGAAAGAATCTTTTGGCACACTATGCCCGCTTATGCGGCGGATCTTCGCTTACTGGATAGCTGAGTCGAACGGCCTGGGTGGATGAGTCAACGGGATCGCTTTTGACGGGGCGGGCGGTCCGTCGGTCCATGGATCGCTCCTGGGGCGGGCTTCGCCGGAGGATAGACCGATGGGCCACCATTGATCAAGAAGACTCTGCCGTCCTGGAAAAAAAATGGCGGGTCCGGCGGCCGGTTGCGGATTGGATAGGATACCGAGATGATTAGTTGGCCCGACCGCGAGAACAATCATTCTCCGCACCCTTGCCAGACTGAAACCGGTTAGCCCGGGCTGGCCTCGCAGGGCAACGACATGGATGCCCGGTGTTCCCGAATCAAGAACCCGGGCCTTGATAACGTTGCGGCCGTCCGAAGGGACCAGGTCTGAAGGTCCGAGCGCCGACGTAGGCGCACCGTCTCGGTCAAGGGCCCTGTGCCCGTGGCCTCTCCCGTTGTTTGCGATATCGCCCATCTTGGAACTCATGTCGAATCCGTCCGAGGAGCGAGCCCATGCATCGGGATTCACGCGGCTTTACGCTGATCGAGCTACTCGTCGTCATCGCGATCATCGGCGTCCTGATCGCCCTCCTACTACCTGCGGTGCAGTCGGCGCGCGAGGCGGCGCGTCGGATCCAGTGCACGAATAATCTCAAGCAACTCGGCCTGGCCCTCCACGGCTACCACGACGTCATGAGCAGGTTCCCATCGGCCCTCACCTTCATGGCCGGGACCCCCGACGTTCCGACCGGCATCGGGTCGCCGTTCGCCGCAATTCTCCCCTATCTCGAGCAGAAGAACGTCCAGGACCTGCTCAATCCCGATCAACCTTGGGTCGTCGTGAGCCCGACGGTCGCGAAGATGTCCTTGAGCATCTTCACGTGCCCGTCCGATACGGGACCGAGCCTTTACCATTACCCCTTCTTCGAATCGTTCGGCCTGCCCGTTGGCTCGACCTTCGGCAGCGATTCCTACGGGCTCAGCAAGGGGCTGAACGACGCGATGTGCCTTTCGAGCGGGTATGGGCCACCACCGGTGACGAACGAGTCGGGGATGTTCGCGTTTAATAGCTATCGACGGATCTCCCAGGTCATCGACGGCACGAGCAACACATTCCTGCTCGGGGAGGCGGCCGGCGGCTACCCGATCTGCCACGGGATCGGCTGCGACACGCCTTATCCCAACGGTCTCTCGGTCCACTTCTGGCTGGTCGGCGGCCACAGCCAGCCGGGATGGGTCGCCTCGGGGTTCGTCTATTCGGGGAACGAGTGCAGCACAGTGGAGCGGATGAACAAGGTGGCGGTCACGGATTCGGTCCACGACGTGTCCAGGACCTTTGATTGCACCCCGAGCTTCCGGGGCGGGCCACACTGGGTGACCAACTTCCGGAGCTTCCACCCCGGTGGGGCGAACTTCCTCTACGTGGACGGCTCGGTAAAGTTCATCAAGCAAACGATCGCAATGCACACCTATCGTGCGCTCTCGACGATCCAGGGTGGGGAGGTCGTCAGCGGTGAGTAGTTTTCAGACGACGGCTCGCGGGCGACCCACGCGGGGGCAAGGCCGACGATGACGTCGCGTCGCCTCCTGCTCACCAAGGCATCGTCCTGGCTGTCCTGATCCCCCACGGATTCATGCTGAAGTTGGGGGGGTACCGTACGCGATAGTTGGTCCGAACGGGGATCGTATTGTGGACGAACGAGACCCCACGGCACACGCGGTGCCGGTCGTTCCTGAGCTCTGAGCTTTCGGCGAACGGGGAAGGCGCACACGTCCTGCTAACACGGAAGCCGGTATTTGGTACCCTCCCGTTCGGTACGAGGAACATGCCGCATTCCGAAGAGCGGGCATTAGCACCGGAATGCCAGGCGTAATTCGACGGCCTCAGCAAGCGCAGCTTCTGGTTGGTGACGACCTCAGTCGAGGCGGGACTCGAATTGGTCGGGTCGGCGATCGGCTGGAAGTGCTCACGGAACTCATCCTGCACCCATTCGAGGACATTGCCGAGCATATCAAACAAACCGAGGTCGTTAGGTTTGTGCATCCCTACCTGTGCAGTGCCCGTGCCCAAGGCGTTCTGCGCGGTCCAGGAATAGTAATTGTCGAGGTCGGCGCTCTGGCCATAGTACCGACTCGTGATCGACCCGGCCCGGCAGGCGTATTCCCACTCAGCGTCGGTTGGCAGGCGATAACCGATCCGCTCCAGCACATCCGCGACGATTGTCATCCCCTCGGCATACTCTCCCTGGGCGTTCGGCAGGTAGCACCACTCTTCGCGAGGGACCCCCTCCCGTTCGTTCAGCCAGTTGCAGTAGGCAGCGCCGTCGTACCAGGTGACGTTGTTGATCGGGCAGGTTGAGGTGCGCGAGAATGTCTTTCGATAGTAGAACTCCTTGCGATGCTCGAGGAACTGGCCCACGGTCACCGCGCACGTCATGATGGCGAATGCATGGTCGATGCGGACGTACCGCTGCATCTCGACGTCGCCTTCCGGGCCACCCTCCCGGCCCGCTTCATACGGCGGAGATCCGAGCAGGATCTCTCCGGGGGCGTCGACCACGGAGAAGGTTTGCTGCTGGCGATTAACGTACCACTTCCGGCCTCCCTCGGGTGCCTTCGACGCGTACCGCCGATCGATCTCAGAAAGGTCGTCCTGCCTGCCCCAGTGCCTGAGTGTCCAAGTAGTCGCCCCGTGAATCCCCGGGTCGGGATCGTTGGCATACAGGTCGAGGAGACGCGGGACCTCTTGATCGCGTCTCCAGGGAGGGATCTGGCGCTCGTCGAACTCGCCCAACGTCAGGATCAAGGCGCGGCGGACCGAAACGTCCTCCTGAATGGCTAGCTGCTCCAGCACGCGGACTGGGTCCGTCTCCAAGGGGCTCATGCGGTGAATCAGGTAGCTCCTCGCCCTCGGGTCGGGACGATGCTCCAGCATCGGCCATACCTTGCGTTCGTGCTTGAGCCGCAACAGTGCTACAGCGGCGTTGGCCTGACGCCTGGCGAGCCGGTCCCTGGCCTCCTCGGGCACGAGAGGCCGATGCCAGACTGTGACGGCCACGGGCAAGCCGTGTTCGGGGCCAGCAATCACCGAAACCTTCGCGGGGCGGAAACCGTCGGTCGCCAGTTGGGTGCCCAGGAAACGGTGCTCCACGATCGAAGGGCCGTGAATCACCCTCGACTCGAATCGCGTGTTCACGTTCCATAGCGCGGTCGTCAGGAGGGCCGGTGAACGCTGCCCGCCCTCCTCGACCTCTCCCCAGGTGAGGCGGGCGTCGGTCAGCAAGAGTCCAGGGCAATCATCCTCTCGGAACTCTCCGGAGAGGTCGTGAAACAGTCGCGTCGTACATTTCTGATTGTCCTTCCGGCGCGTCCAGATGCTCGTGCCGCGAGGATGCTCTGGGCCATCAAGGACGACACCGCAGCTTTGGCAATTGAACCTCTCCTCGACGAGCGTCGCGAGGTTTTCTTGCCCCGTGACGCCGAGCGGCCCCGCTAGCAACCGGACCTCCGCTTCATCCCCGTTCGCCTTCTCCCACACGGCGATGTAGCGTGTTGCGTTTTCCGGTCCCAAGTAGACCGACACATCGATCGGCACAAAGCCTTGCGTTCGCAACTCGTCGTCGCGCTTCATGACCGCTTCCGGGTCGGAATCGTCCAACCATTGCCAGGCGCGGTCATCGCGAGTCCAGACAGCCGCGACCATCAAGGATGCTCCTACGCGGAACGGTCGGACGCAGCGGGGATGATAGCCGCAACCGCCGAGTTGCTCCACTGCGTCGCCGAAGCGGGCATAGGGCAGGCTTTGACACAGGACGAAGCGCTGCTCGACGATTCCCGCCGCGGACTCGAGGACGCGCCGGAGTTCGACAGCGATCTCGCGCCAGGCAGGGTCGAGCGGACCGTCGCCCCAGTCGGGAACGGCCACACGATCCAGCTCGGCCTCCAACGCGTCCGTGGCGGCGGCGCCGTGCCGCGCGAGCACTGGAAAGAGCTCGGCGAATTGCAGCGGGTCGGCATCTTCGTTGAGGTCGATGAGAAGACCTACATCTTCCGAGGCGTAATCAGCGAGGGCAGAGGTCGCCAGGGCCCGTTGGAGCTCGCCCAGCTCACGGTCGCGCAAGATCTCCGACAGCGGTCCCAGCAATACCGACTTGACCGGCCTCAGGGCATCTTTCCAGTCCCCCAGGAACTCGGGCTTCACGAGCGTCAGCGAACATGCCGTATCCTTCCGGATACTCCGCCATCCCGGGTGATCCGGGGCGTACGAGGCCAGCGCAGCGGCCGCGCGCAATCGCCGCTCCTCATACTCACCTGATGTCGCGTCCTGCCAGAGCCTGCCCGCCAGCGTATCGCGATGTCCGGCGAGCGCATCGCGGAGGACCGGGAAGTCCGACGCGGCTGCTTGCAGGAGTTGTTCGTAGAGGTAATCGAGCTGCGACCCATCGACCGCCAGGAGCGCCAGGGCCGTGTGGAGCTTCGCTTTGCTCGACTCGGCGGCGGCCTGTTGTTCCTTCTGCAGGAGGGGCACGGCGTTTGATCGGAGCGTGCGAATTTGGCCGACGATCGCCGGGACGTCTCTCAGGTCGGCTTCCAGGAGCCGCCTCACCATCGCTTGGGCATGGTAGGCCTCGGCATGATGCATCATGGTCCGCTGGCCTTCGGTCCAGTCGCTCGAGGCCACGAGGCGGCGGATGGTCCGGTAGTCGCTCCAGCTCGGCAGGCGACGGTTCTCGGGCTTGGCGTTCCACAAGGCTGCGAGCTCGGCGAGCCGAAGCTCCGCTCTACCCCGGCGGGTTTCCTTCTGCTTCCGGGTCAGCCACTCGCGCAGCGACGGGACGAGGTAGTCGTGCGTGAGCTGATAGAACTTCGCCCCCGGGTCGCTCCCCGAGTCGCTCCGCGAGCCGTCCGGGTCGGTAGGGGTGATCAACCTCAACGCGCCGTCCAGGATCCGGAGTACGTCCCTGAACTCGCCCGGCCGATCGGCGTAGCCGGAGACCGCCAGGAGCTCGATGTGTGATGTCATGTGCCCCTTGATGTCGGTGCCGACCTCGGGCAACAGCGCCTTCAGCACCTGACGTGCGGCCTGCTGATGATGGCAGTGTTCGGGGTTCGCCTTGCGGCCGCTGAATGACTCTTCCAGGAAGTTCACGCCGATGCCCTCGGTGCCGCCGACCTCGTCGAGCGTGGCGGGAACCCAGGGCTTGTCCTTGACCATCTCCGCAAACAGCGCCAGCCGAACCGAGACCAACTTGCCGTCCTGCGCGAGGCCCGAAACGACGCGGTCGAGGAACCCTTTCTCGGCGGGCGTCATGTTGCCCGCTTGGACGGGGAGCTTGCCGAAGGCCTGCCCGAACTTCGCCAGGACCTTGACGGCGTGGCCGTGGTCGAACAGGTCGATCGTCGCGAAGTTGTGACCCTCGACGATGGGGGCCTCAAGCTCTCGCATGAGTCGAGAGGCCGCCATCGAGAAATCGTCACGCACCATGACGATCGCCTGCAGCTTGCCCCCATCACACTGGCGCAGCGCGCTGACCAGCTCGGTCTCCTGGTCGCCCCGCCGCGCGTGCAGCCACTGCTCGAACTGGTCGAGGATGACCACGACTTTCCGATCCTGCGTCGAACCACCTCGCCGCAGAGACATGAATGTCTCGACAAGCCCCAGTTCCTCGGACAGTTCGGGCAGGTGCTTGCGGAGCCCGCGCAGCACGCGGGTCTCGGTGTCGTCGGCCGTCGCCTCCACGTAGACCGCGACGATCGATCTCGGCAGGTGTGGCAGCAATCCCGCCTTCACGAACGATGACTTGCCGCAGCCCGAGGGCCCGTAGATAAGCCCGACGTCGAATGTCCTGTCAAGGTCGGACTCCTCGATGCGGCTCTTCCAGAATCGGATGCTCTCGGGCAGCCCGTCCCGCCCGCGGGAGCCGGGGAGAAGCTCGAGGAAAAAATCGGCGTCGTCCGCTCCGAACGACCGCAGGCCGCGCGGGATGATCGCAACCTGCTTCCGACTTGTCCGGGGCTCTTCCGCCCAATGCTCGAGATCGTCGGCCATCTCGGTGGCCATGGCGTAGCGGTCCGACGCTCGCTTCGCCAGGGCCTTGAGGCAGATCCGCTCCAGTTCGGTGGGGATCGCCTCGTCGAGAGATCGCGGCGGCGGTGGGTCATCCGAAGTCACCTGGTGGAAGATCTCCATCATGGTGCTTCCCCGGAAGGGTCGCTTGCCGGTGAGAAGCTCGTAGAAGATCACGCCCAGCGAGAAGATGTCGCTCCGGCCGTCGAGCCTGTGCCCCTCACCCCGGACCTGCTCGGGACTCATGTAGGCCGGTGTGCCGGCGATGTTGCGCTCCATGAGCGAGTCCTCCTCCCTGATCGCCAGGCCGAAGTCGGCGACATACGGCGTGCCGGTGTCCCCTTCGATGAGGATGTTGGCCGGCTTGACGTCACGGTGGACCAGCCGTTTGCGGTGGGCGTGTCCGAGGGCCCGGGCCACGGTGGCCACCAGCCGGGTCGATTTGTCGACAGTAGGGCGATCGGAGATCAGGTCGGCGAGCGTGTGCCCCTCGACGAACTTGGAGACGACATAGACCGAGCCCTCGGCCGTACGTCCCACGTCGTAAACCGAGACGATGTTGGGATGGTCGAGTGTGGCCGCGATGCGTGCCTCGGCAAGGTATACCTCGGCGTCACCCGGGTCGCGAAAACGCTCGGGGTTCGGTTCCTTGATCGCGACCTGACGCTTTAACTCTTCATCAAATGCGAGGTGGACTCGACCGAACGCCCCTTGCCCCAGGATCCGGAGCAGCCGATAGCGCCCGAACTGCTTGTCTTCGCCGCTCGGACTGAGCAAGCTGCGGGTTTCCGTAAATACCTGCTGCGGTGGGCCCAGCTCACCCGGACCGGGCTTCGCCGTAGTCGTAGGGTCCGGCCCAGTGCGTCCGGTCGTTTCGCGGAAGGCCTCTTCGACCATCGCGGCGTACCCGTAATATCGCGTGAGGTAGTCCCCGCGGTCGGGTCGCTCGCCTCGTCGCGATCGGAGCTCCAGTTCCAGCGCCAGGAGCTGACGGAACAGGGCAGGCCGTTCCGTCTCGGTAACCCTCTCCAAATAGGTTTCGATCCTCGGATCCCCGCCAGCTTTCCAGGCGGCTTCGTAGCGGTCGCACACCTCGTCGATGCGGGCCTCGATCGAGAGAGTCATGGGGACATCCGGCGCGGGGGGCTCGGTGCTCATGTTGCCCCCGCCGTGGCCCAGAGATTGCGGATACGCCCCAACTTCCGCTCGACGCTCCGCAGGGCACAGTCGAGGCCGGAGGCGATCTCGTCGTTGGTGTGGCCCTCCATCTTCAGGAGGGCGATGACGCGCAACGACTCGTCCGGCAGGAGCCCGAAGAGTCGGCGGACCTCCTCTGTCGTCGAGGCCACGACCTCGGGGGGCGGCTCCGTGCCGGCGAGCTGATCGATCCCGATACCCTCGTCCTCCGCCCCGGCCAGGGCCGCCTCGTCCAAAAGCCGCCCGCCGCCCCGCTTCTGGCGTGCTTGCCGTTCGGAGTGGTCGGCGGCCTTGCGACGGGCGATGGTGGCCAGGATGCCCCAGAGGTCGTCGCGGTCGTCGAGCCGAGGGAACCGCCCGCGCCCCACCCCGGCGAAGAAGCTGTCGAAGGCGCTCAGGGCGACGTCCTCCTCGTCGGCGACCGTGCGCGGCCCGGCGCGAAGCCGGGCACGAGCCAGTACGGCGAGGCGGTCGAAGTAGCGCCCCCAGAGTCGCCCGGTGGCGTCGGCCTCGCCACGTTTCAGGTCACCGATCCAGCGCGTGACGGACCCTTGATCTTCGGTCGCCATGGAACTCCCTCCGTCGGGATCGCGGCCGGTCGCGGCCGGCGATTGCCCGATTATAACCCGGTGAGCCGGCAAGGAGCTCCAGGGGAATCGACGCGGGGAGGCGAAATTTCGAGCGTAGCGTGGCGGGTCCCCCTGACCGACGCGGATCGGATGCTGCGACGGGGCGATTTGACGCGGGGAATTTTTCGGAATCCGTGTCCGCTTTCGCCGCCGGCTCCCGCTTCCCGCATAGGCGAGTTGAGGCGGTACCGACGACCACGGTGGCTGGTGCGGGGCCGCGATCCGGTCTTCCCCCTTCAACGAAACGGGCCCTCACCATGTTGATCTCCTTCTCCCGTCACAATCGCAAGGCCACCCGAGCCAAGCGGAACGCCTTCCGGCCCGGCGTCGAATCCTGCGAGGCTCGCCAGTTGCTCGCGGCCAATCTCACCGCCTCACTGAACCCCGGTGGCCAACTCTACGTCGAGGGTACCGATGCGCGGGATGTCATCGTCATCCGTCAGACCGGCTCCGCGATCACGGTCGATGGACTCTCGGCGAGCTTCAACCTCGCGAACGTCACGAGCGTGGCTGTTAACGCGCTCGGCGGCGATGACTTCATCGAGTTGTCGATGACCCCCACGCAACACGTGACTGTCGATGCCACGCTGATGGGTGGCGACGGCAACGACATGATCGAAGGCGGCGACGGCAATGACCTGATCCTGGGAGGAGCGGGCAATGATGGTCTGTGGGGCGACGGAGGAAGCGACATCCTGTGGGGTGGCGCCGGTGACGACCACCTGTACGGAGGCGTTGGAGACGACCGCCTTTACGGTGAAGCCGGAGGCGACGTTCTCTACGGGGAGGGAGGCCGCGACGTAATTGCCCCCGGTATCGGATACGGCCGTATCGACGATGGCGACGGCATCGTCGCCGTCTTGCGAGACAATGGACTGCTCCTTCGCTACGACGCCGCGGGAAACGCCACGATTCTCGGAGGAAGTCAATACCCCGTGACATCGTTCGTCGTGGATGGCAGCGGCCAGGTCGCCTCGCTCGACACCGGCGGGCGGCTCTTCCGCTACGACGCCGGCGGCCACGCCATCGTCATGGACAGCTACCCGGTGACCGCCTTCGCCGTCGATGGCGGGGGGCAGCTCGTCTCGCTCGACACCGGCGGGCGGCTCTTCCGGTTCGACGCCGCCGGCCACGCGACGGCCCTCGACGACCAGTATCCCATCACCTCGTTCGTGGTCGACGGCAGCGGCCAGGTCGCCTCGCTCGACACCGGCGGGCGGCTCTTCCGCTACGACGCCGGCGGCCACGCCATCGTCATGGACAGCTACCCGGTGACCGCCTTCGCCGTCGACAACACCGGCCAGCTCGTCTCTCTCGACGCACCCGGCCGTCTCTTCCGGTTCGACGCCGCCGGCCACGCGACGGCCCTCGACGACCAGTATCCCATCACCTCGTTCGTGGTCGACGGCAGCGGCCAGGTCGCCTCGCTCGACACCGGCGGGCGGCTCTTCCGCTACGACGCCGGCGGCCACGCCATCGTCATGGACAGCTACCCGGTGACCGCCTTCGCCGTCGATGGCGGGGGGCAGCTCGTCTCGCTCGACACCGGCGGGCGGCTCTTCCGGTTCGACGCCGCCGGCCATGCGACGTTCATGGACAGCTATCCGGTGGCAGCTCTTACCACATTCTCTATCGGTGGCGTTCCACAGCTCGTCTCGCTCGACGACCACGGCCAGTTCCTGAAGTACGACGCCTATGGGCACGCCACATTAGTGGGAAACATCGGCGGCCTCCAGACTTTGGGCGGGAGTATCAGCTTCGGCCGGCCGATCGGGAAGAACGTCGATTACAGCGCTCGACGAGCGGGATGGTGCGGCCAAGAGTTCGAGAACGGAGCCATATACACGAACGGTACGGACTTCTTGGCCATTTGCGGGAAAACCTGGGCCAAATACAAGGAGAGTGGCCGCGAGTACGGCGTCTTCGATCTGCCGGTCGGGAGGAACGTCGACTACGGTGACCGACGCATAGGGTGGTGGGGCCAGGAGTTCCAGGGCGGCGAGATCTACAACAACGGAACCGATGCTGTGATCATCGGAGGGAAGACCTGGGACAACTACAGGGAGAACGGCCGCGAGTCCGGAAGCCTCGGACTACCTATCGACAATGGAATCGACTGCGGGATTGTCCGTCCGGGATGGGTCGGGCAGCACTTCCAGAACGGGGTGATCGACACGAACGGGGTCGAGGCCGAGTCGTTCGTTGGGCAGGTGCTCAGGCCCACCCTCGTCGTCGTGAGCCACGGATTCTGGCTGTCGAGGGGCGGCGAGAACGGCGATACGCAGTGGACCAACGACCTGGCCGGCCAGATCCGTGACGCCCTCCAAGCGGCCGGGTCGGAGACCGTGGCCTGGATCACGAGCTGGACCTCGAACCTGCTCTCCGTTGATAACCCCTCGGATTCCATGGCCCAGCAGATCCGGGCCTTCCTGGACGGGAAGAACGAGACCTGGGACCTCGTACTGGTCGGTCATAGCCGCGGAGGGGTCCTGAACAACGAGATCGCCAACAAGGTGGGCCTCCACTCCAGGCTCGGCAAAATCACCGAGATCATGCTCGACCCCACCGCTGTCCCGCTGATGGGCGACCGGTATCCGAGCGACGTCCGCGACGACACCCGCGCCATCGCCTACAACGACGGTTACATCACGGCCCCCGGCGTGATCGACGGCCAGCCTCTATCGGGACCTTATCCATATCACGAAGTGCGCGACATTCACGACACAATTCGCCGCGACCTTGACAACAACGTCGAGGGAACAACATCGACAGTGGCCGGCTTGATGAGCAAGACTCTCAATTACGTGTTTGACCTTGGGACAGCGGCGAGCAGTGTCTCCATAGCGGCCGCCGTCAGCGAGCCGGTCCTCTATCACCTTGCTGTGCCAGTCTGGTATATGCACAGCGACTATTTCAGGAGGGATTTGAACGAGATCATTCAAGCGAAGTCCGCACGGGATCTCCCGCTCGTTCCTCACTCTTCCGGCCCGGAGGTCCGACAGACCCCTGGAGGGACGCTGGGCGCGAAGCCCGATGATATCGTTGCCCAACTGATCGACTACTATCGCTACTTCAACGGCCTAGCCATCCAAGGTGCCCAGAATGTCGTTGACGCAGCCTTCAGTGTCGCTGAACTGGCCTTGGGCGTGAACCCAGCATGGACGGACACCCTCGCGAAACTCACGAGCGCTCACGAGATCTTCGACCAGTGGTGCGCCTACGCGAGAGATTACAACGACTGGGCTTTCAACAAGCTGGAAGATTGGGTTTACAAGCGCGCAGCACCGGTCGTGAATCAGACCGGAGAAGCTCTCTCGACGTGGTATCACAAGAAGATCTTGGGTCACTGAGCGAGTCGTACGCCCGGGCAGACGAGCGCGGTGGGTGGGAATCCTTGGAAGGCGGAGGGGCAGCTGGCAATAGTCGGCCCGAAGCGGAGACGGAACTCGGTGACGACTCCCGGCTCAGATGGAGATGCGCTCCACGATATTCCGCGTGACCATGCGACGTCGCCGGTCGTAAATCCGCGTCGTCCGCGGGTCAGAGTGACCGGCGAGGTACTGGACGTCCTCCAGGGGCACGTTCTGATCCAGGAGATCGGTCACTGTCGCCACCCTGAACGAGTGCGGCGAGAAGTGGCCCAGCAGGCCCGCCGCCCCGAGCCGCCGCTTCATCATCCGGCAGATGTCGATGCCGCTCATCGCCTTGGGGGTCAGTTTCTTGGTTCTCCTGACGGCCGTGCGGAAGAGAGGGCCTTCGGTGATCCCGGCGGCCTCGATGTAACCTAGCAAGATCTGCTCCAGGTCGTGCCGGACGGGGATTTCCCGGGACTTACCGCCTTTCTCGGAAAACCGCAGGGTGTACTGCGTGCCATCGTGTTTGAAGTTTTTGAGGGTCAGCTTGGCCACGGCGCCGACACGGGCGGCCGTGTATATCAGCACGGCGATGATGGCCCGGTCCCGAAGGCCCACGAGGTCCGAGGCGTCGATCGACTTGAGTAGGTCGCGGGCTTGGGCGGTGCCGATCTCGGGCGTCTTGCCCTCGACGACCGAGTAGCGCTCACCCGGACTCTCGCGGCCGGGTTGAGGAGGACGACGTGACGGACGACCAGCACGTCGAAGAATTTCCTCAAGGCGGCCAGGCGGAGCTTCTTGGTCGGGGTCGCCAGCGTGAGTCCGGCCAAATAGTCGCCGACTACGCGCCCTGGCAGCATACGGCATCGGAGCATCAGGAACGCATTCGCAACTACCTCGAGCTGACCTTCTTCGATTCGCAACAGGCGGAAGCCCTGGGACGCTTCATCTTCGAGGAATCGTGCCGCCTGGACCAGACGGCGTCGCTGCTGGCCCGCGCCCGCGAATTCCTCAAGGGGCGGCGCGTCCTGTTCCCCGCCGAGTCGGTGCTGCTGCGGCTGGTCGGAGAGCAGAAGAAGCGGGCGCGGGAACACATCGTCGCCAAGCTGGCCGGTGCCCTTTCGCCTGGCGTGATCGAGGCCCTCGACGACCTGGTGGAGGTGAAGGAGGGAGGGGCGGTATCCGGCCTTCAGGGGATCAAGGCCAACCCGGCCAGGCCCTCGGCGACCGCCATGCAGGGCCTCGCCGACAAACTGGCGGCCATCGAGGCCACCGGAACCCTGGCCGTCGACCTCTCCTGGTTGAACGCCAACTACCAACGCGCCCTGTTCCATTACGCCCGCAAGTGCTCGGCGGACCGCCTTCGCCAGGCCGGACGGGATCGTCGTCTCGCGGCCCTGGTCTGTTTCCTTCGGCAGAGTTATCGCGACGCCGTCGACCAAGCGGTGGACATGTTCGACAAACTCCTCACCCGGACCCACACCCGGGCCGAGCACGAACTGGACGACCAGATGCGCGGCCAGCGTCAGGCGATCAAGGCGGCCCTGGCCGCGCTGCGGTCGCTGGGGGCGATCATCCTGGACGACTCCGTCGGGTCCGCCGCCTTGCGACCGCGGCTGTTTGCCGCGGTGTCCAGGGACACTCTGGCGGCCCAGGTGGCCGGACTGGACGAATGGGTCACCGGGAAGAAGGGCGACGCGTTCCACGGCCTGGTCCGGCGGTTCAACCACCTGCGTCAGTTCTCGCCGGTCTTGCTACGCGTCCTGGAATTCCTGCCGGACGCCAGCGACAGCGACGTGCCTTGCCTGGAGGCCCTTCGGGTCCTCAAGGAGATGAATGCCGACCTCAAGCGAAAACTCCCCGATGACGCACCCATGGATTTCATCTCGAAGCGACTCTTGCCCCCGGTCGTGACCGATGGCAAGGCGGACCGCAAGGCGTGGGAGTGCGCCCTGCTGATGAAGCTCCGGGAGGATCTCCGGTCGGGAAACCTCTCGGTCAAGCACGGCCAGCGGTTCGGCCGGTTCGAGGACTACTTCCTCCCCAAGGAACGATGGGAGTCGCTCCGGAAGTCCTTCTTCCAGCGGTCCGGCCTGCCCACCGATCCCAAGGACGTCCCCGATCACTTGACGAAGCGGTTGAACACGGCCTACGACCTCTTTCTCAAGACGGCCCCCGAGAATACCTATGCGACGATGGCGGAGGACAGTTGGCATTTGTCCACAGACCCCGCCGAGACACTGGACGCCGCGACGCAAACACGGCTGGGCGACCTGAGGGGATGGCTGACCAAACAGATGCGATCGATCCGGCTCCCGGACCTGCTCATCGAGGTCGATAATGACCTGCGCTTCACCGACCATTTCCTGCCCCCGGCCCGGCGTGGAAGCCGTGACGCCGAAGATTTCTGCCAGATCCTGGCCGTCGTACTGGCTCACGGCTGCAACATCGACCTGCACACGATGGCCCAGATCACTCAGGGCGTCACCTACGGGCAACTCAAGCGTGTCAGCGACTGGCAGATGACCGAGGAGACGCAGCGGGCCATCCTGGCGGCGCTGGTGCACGCCATCTCTCGCCTCGACGCCACGCTTCATTGGGGTGAGGATCGGACCTCGGCCAGTGACAGTCAACGGTTCAGCATGCCCAGCAAGGTCATGCAGCAGACCTACAGCACCCGGTTCGGCGACTTCGCGTTGGAGTTCTATTCCTTCGTCGCCGACAACTACGCACCGTTCTATAGCACGCCCATCGAGTGCACCGATCGGGACGCGGGGTTCGTGCTCGACGGGCTCTTGTACAACGAGAGCGACCTGGACCTGGAGGAGCACTATACCGACACCCACGGCTACACGGAGATCAACTTCGCGGCGTTCGCAATGCTGGGCCGACGGTTCTGCCCCCGCATCCGCGGCCTCAAGAAGCAACGCCTCTATCGGCTCGACGCCAAGCGCGACTACGGGTTGCTGGCCGACCTGGTGGGCCGGGCCGACCGCACGATTGACCCGCGGATCATCGCCGAGCAATGGGACCGGATGGGACAGTTTTACGCGTCTCTGGAGAGCGGACACACGACCGCGTCGGTGGCACTGAAGCGGCTCGCGTCCTGCACGGCCAAGAACCACTACTACCGGGCCAATCGCGACTTGGGACGGGTCTTCAAGACCGAGTTCCTGCTCGGCTACCTGTCCGATCCGCCGTTGCGCTCGCGGATCCGGAAGGGTTTGCTGAAGGTCGAGCAACTGCACGCGCTGGCGCGAGACGTGTACTACGGCCGGCGATGACGGATCAATGCCCGCGAGCTGCACGAGCAGATGAACTCGTGTAGCTGCCTTACGCTCATCTTGGCATGCGTGATTTACTGGCAGGCCAAGGAGATATCCCGGGCCGTGCGGTGGTGCAAGACGGAGGAGGACGAGATCGACGTCTCTCTGCTGGAGCACATCAGCCCCATTGAATGGGACAACGTCATACTGTACGGCCAGTACGTATTGGATCGCGCCCAGGTCCGCTGACCTTGCTCCTTAAAGGATATTTCAACGTGCGCCGTGACAAGGCTTGGATCTTCAGCGGGTGCAAATCCCGCCCGGCATCTCAGTCGCTCCAGCCGGTAGCAATCGGAGCGGCGGTGGAGGCAACGAAACCGCCGGAGCCTTCGATGGAAAGGGTCGCCTCGGCGACCCCGCGAGCAGGCAGGCCGTAACGTGAGTGAACGCTGAGCAGGCCTCGAAAGTCTTAACGTGGGAGCCGACCCGCCGTTGAAACGGGGAAGGCCGCCGTCACTGGAGAACTGGGGGTCACACCCCGCGAAGCGACGCAAACCAGTGGTCCCACCGGGGTATTGGCGATGGCATGTCTGCAGAGGAGATCCAACGCAACACGGGAAGCCCCAAGCGGTGGAGGCGCGTGACCCCCAACCGGACTCCCGTGAGGGAAAGGCCGGGCCGTCTGGGGTGACGGACAGGTCCGCAGTACCGTGGACGCCGGGTAATGCCGGTCGAGGGAAGGGACCTGAGTTCAAGACCAGCGTTATAAAGAGCGCGAGAGCCGGGAGATTGGCGATGAGCCTCGTACCTCCACCAAAGGTTCAGAAACTCCAGACGGCGCTGCATGCCAAAGCGAAGGAATCGCCCAGTTATCGGTTCTACCGACTGTACGACAAGGTGTACCGACGAGACATCCTGGAGTTCGCCTACCTGCGCTGCCGCTCCAACGACGGCGCACCGGGAGTCGACGGCCAGACCTTCCAGGACATTGAGGCGTATGGCCGCGACCGGTGGCTGGACGAACTGACGACCGAACTGAGAATGCGAACGTATCAACCGAACCCCGTGCGCCGTGTTTTCATCCCGAAAGGCGATGGTAAGCAACGTCCGCTGAGAATCGGGTCGATCCGGGACCGTGTGACGCAAATGGCCGTGGTTCTGGTCTTGGAGCCAATCTTCGAGGCCGACCTTCAGCCTGAGTAACACGCCTACCGGCCCAACCACAATGCCCTGGACGCCGTCAAGGAAGTTCATGGGCATGTGAATACGGGGCATACAGACGTGGTCGATGCCGATTTGTCCGGCTATTTCGACAGCATCCCGCACGCCGAACTTGTCAAATCGTTGTCGCGACGCATCAGCGATCGGCACCTTCTGGGCCTGATCAAGATGTGGTTGGTGGCACCGGTGGAAGAGGCCGACGAACGGGGTCGAACGCGACGGACAACGCGGAATCAAGACGAAGGACGAGGAAGCCCACAAGGCTCTCCGCTTTCTCCGTTGTTGGCCAACCTGTACATGCGTCGGTTTATCGTGGGCTGGAAGATTCTCGGACACGAACAGCGGTTAGACGCTCACGTCGTCAATTATGCGGATGACTTCGTCATCTGCTGTCGCGGCACCGCCGACGAGGCGATGACCACGATGCGGGCGATGATGTCGAGGCTCCGGTTGACGGTGAAGAGACCAAGACGCGGCTGTGCCGTGTTCCCGAGGAGACGTTTGACTTTCTGGGCTATACGATCGGACGGTGCTACTCGGCGCGGAAGGGCCATCCCTTCATCGGGACGCGGCCGTCGGCGAAGAAGATCGCGAACCTTCGGGACGAGATCCGCGAGTTGACCGACCGCCGTTGGTTATGGATGGACGTCGAGGACCGAGTGGCCCGACTGAACCGGCTGTTGCTGGGCTGGTCGAACTACTTCTGTCTCGGCCCCGTGAGCCCGGCGTACTGCGCCATCGACCGGCATTGTCGCCAGCGGCTCCGCCAGTGGCTCTGCGCCAAGCACAAGGTGAGGAACCGGGGAACGTCACGGTTCCCCGATCAGTACCTGTACAACACGTTAGGACTGATTCGCCTGAGTGCTCGGACCAAGAGCTTTCCGTGGGCGAAAGCATGAGTTCTTGTCCGAGAGCCCGGTGCGAGAAAATCGCCCGCCGGGTTCGATGAGCGGGGAGTGGAAACGGAGCAGGGTGAGGCTATTGAGGCACCGGCGACCGAAAGGGCCGGCAACAGATAGGCCAAACCTACACCACCGCGTCACTCCTCGACTCTACAGCAATCTGGGCGGTACCCTTATCTACTCCTAGGCTGGGGCGAGGTCGCGGACGCAACCCTCGCCTACCTGGCATCGATCTCGCTGGCTTGCTTCAGTCTTTCCAACAGCCCCATATCCACGGGCGCGGCATCATCGATCCCGGTGTCGAATCGGGCCGGAGCTGTCGGCCGGAGTTCCGGCCATGGATCGCGTCTTCGACTTCGCCGGAGCCTGGCGCGGAAATCCCGCTCGGGATTCTCCATCGCCGGGCCGGTGACCTCGAAGAGTCACGCCAAACGGCGCGGATCGAATCAGCCTGCTCCTCGTCGCCATGAGGGGATTGTGAAGGTACTCTTTCGGCGGGCCGGGATACCTATGCGTCCGGTCGTCCTGTATCGCTATGGCATCGTGGGACGCAAGTTCTCATCCCTTGGGCTACCCCCCTGCCCTTTAATCACCTCGCGTGACTCGTCACTCCGCGTGGCGTCGCGAGCTTCGGTCCACCCAGACCCAGGCCGAGATGGCTAGGGCGAGGACGGTCACCAGCAAGTTCATCGGCGAACCGTCATCCTGAGTCTGGCGGTTTGGTCTACCGTAGTCTCTTTCAAGTATTCTCGGCCAGCTCGACGAACGCCCCACTCCTCAGGACGAAGAGGCCCTCGATCTCTTCCGATCGGCCAAGGTGAGGCCGGACTCTCGACCAGCCCGATCGTCGAGGGCAAGGCCCCGGCTCGATCCGGGCTGCCGTCGAGGCGTTCGAGAAGTATATCGTCTTACCCGGAGCATTCCGACCGCCCTCGCCGACCGCTAGTCGGCCAGCGTGAGCCTCACCCTTTTGGGTAGCCGGTGAATGACGCCGTAGACTTTCCTATATGATCGAGCGATCGATAGCCAGTCGATCATCGTGATCGCCTCCCCGCAAATTTGCGATCGCAACTCCTCGATTGTCCCCGACCCGCGCGACCCAGACCGGCACATCTGATCCGAGAATAACCGTCGCAACGCCACGGATAACTCGTCGTCAGAGTCCGCCAGTAACGCCATTCGCCGTGCGGCCCAGGCCAGGCGTCGGATTCGACGAACCAGCGGCAGATCGCCCCGGAGGACTCCAGGCCGAATCGGAAGATCAAGTCGTCATTGTGCGAGGGGATCGAACCCCATTCCTCGTTCATGGTCGTCGCGCTCCATCAAGAGATCGCCGAGGGAACGGCCCTTGAAAAAAAATCGGGGCGGCTCGACCAGAACTTATGACATCCCTGACGTGATGTAGCCATCGACGGGCTAGGATAATTATTCCCACCGTCGAGTCCCGGCGATCACCGGGGGCCACTCCTCGCAACGGGTAGAGTCGATGTGTAAGCCCCGAAAGCCTGGAGGACACCCGGCTCTTCGGGGGGCTCTATGTGATTCACGACTCCTCGTCGGGCTCACCACCCGACGAGCGAGTCCAGCGCCTGGCCCAGCCAGGTCCAGGACGGGGTCAAGGCGACCACCAGGGAGGCAATCAGGAACCCGATCAGGCTTTGAACTCGTACTGCATGGGGCCATGATATCGATCCCCTGCCCTGCGAGGGATCTCGCCTTTCTCTAGTTCGGTCGCGCCCCAGCCCGGGAGATGAGCAACCTGGTTTTCTCTAGTTGGTCCAGCCCCCTGCCCCGCTCTCCGATCACAACAGAATTGATAGACGCCTCCCTCACGGAAAGTGTTCTTTGGAACACATAGCGAAGAGCCGCGTCATCACCCGCCGTTCCCCCGGGGCTCCAGCCGACTCGAAATCGAGGCGATCCAACGTCTCCATCGGGTCGCCGATCGTTAACGTGACCCCGAAGTCCGGTAAACATTATCCGGGGCGGTCGATCTGATCGTCGAACTCATTGAGCAGCGGATGAGCCGTCAGAATTTCGATCGGCACTGGGACCCGACCGGTGACGAGGGGTGAAGCCCGCCCAGTTTAAGTTGTTCACCCAAGGATATGGGAAAATTACTTCGGGAGCGGCGGCTTCGGACCACTCAGCGGGGTCAAGCCTCGGCCGTCAGTTTCGATGTCTATGCCAGAACGCTGGACGGCTTAAGAGGCGATCACACTGGGCTATAGCCTGGACCACCCCTTCTCGGTCGCCGTGGCCAACCAACAGCTCCACAACGATCAGTTTCTCCCGAAGCTGCCGAACCGTGTCGTCATCCGCCGCCACCAGGAGTTTTTCCAAGTTCGCCAAGTCTCCTCTGTCCACCTCAAGCACGTGTGCCATGGCTTGATTCTCCACCGTCATCCTAACAGGACAGGGGTCACAGTATCGCGGTAGAACTTCGGGCTGTTTTCTACCGCCCCTATGGCACGGCCATGGGCGCCTGGCTCGGCCTCTGTCATGGCCGGGCCATAACTCAAGTCTTTGGGCCAAATGACCCGATCTCCAGGGATAGGCAGCTTGGCTCATGGCCGGGCCATGGGTCCGTCCCCGGGGAGCTTGGTC